>VBMM01000172.1 GCA_005878415.1 Methanobacteriota archaeon | reverse complement strand
ACCATCCACTCGGGCCGAGCGACTTCCGGGTTCATCCCGAGGACGCGGAGGTCCTCGTTCGGGATTCGCTCGAGCCGCTCGCGCACCTCTTTCGGCGTGAGTTTGTGGCCGTCCTCGCGGAACGTCGTCGGCTTGTCAAGGGTGATCTTGCCCTGCTCCTCGCCGCAATGCGGGCAGCGCTGGCGCTTCTGGGCCTCCCGCGCCGTCTCCTTCGTGACGTAGCCGACGTCGGTCACGTCGCCGCCCAGCTCCTCGACCTGTTCCATCTCCGCCATGTACTCCATCGCCTGTTGGCGGGTGAGCAGGAGGCGCCCGCACTTCCGGCACGTCGCCTGCAGGAGCTTCTTGATGTCCTTCACGTACCCGACGTGGATCACGGGCATCGCGAGGTCGATGTGGCCGAAGTGGCCGGGGCAGTCGTCGACCTTGCCGCCGCACGTCTTGCACCGCAGGCCCGGCTCGATGACGCCGAGGTGGGAGTCCATCAGGCCCATGTCGATCGGGAAGCCGTCGTCGTCGTAGGTGTCCGCCGTGATGATCTTCGTCGCCGACATCCGACGGATCTCGTCCGGGCTCAGGAGGGCGAACTTGATCGACGCGATCCGCTTGGTGACCCCCCTCATCGAAGACATCATCGCATGTCCTCCAGTTGGAGTCGCATGACGACGCCCAGGGACAGGAGCTCGTCGAGGAGGAGCTTGAACGCGTACGAGGTCTGCACCGGATAGATCTTCGACGTGTTGTCGTCCACCGGACACCGCAGGTTCCCCTTGCGGTCCTTGATCGCGAAGTGGCCGCAATCCGGATTGCCGCAGACGTACTGGATCGTGCCGTCGGATTCGTCGAGCAAGCGGTCCTTGATCACCATCGCGGCGCCGTGGCCGATCAGGCAATCGCGTTCCATCTCCCCGAACCGCAGGCCGCCCTGGCGGGACCGGCCTTCCGTCGGCTGGCGGGTGAGAATCTGCACGGGTCCGCGGCTGCGCACGTGCAGCTTGCCGGAGACCATGTGGTGCAGCTTCTGGTAGTAGATCACGCCCACGAAAATCTCCGCGGGGATCATGCGGCCCGTCCGTCCGTCGTAGAGGATCTCCTTCCCGTTCGATCGGAATCCGTTTTCCTCCAGTGCCTTACGGAGCGCCTCCTCGCGCTCTCCGCTGAACGGGGTGCCGTCGATCGGCCGGCCCTCGAGCGAGCCGACCTTGCCGCCGATCTGCTCGAGGACGTGGGCCACGGTCATCCGCGAGGGGATCGCATGCGGGTTGATGATCAGGTCCGGGATAATCCCTTGAGAAGTGAAGGGCATGTCCTCGTGCGGCGCGATCAGGCCGATGACGCCTTTCTGTCCGTGACGGGAGGCGAACTTGTCGCCGAGTTCGGGCACTCGCAGATCGCGGACCTTGACCTTCGCGAGCTTCGAGCCGTTCTCGCTCTCCGTGAGCATGACGGAGTCGACCCAGCCGCTCTCCCCGTGGCGCACCGTGACGGAGGTCTCGCGCCGTTTCTGCGGCGTCAGGAAATCCGTCTCCTCCTCGAGGAACCGGGGCGGGCTCGTCTTGCCGATCAGGACCTCGCCGCCGGTGACGAGCACCTCGGGGGAGATGAGGCCGTCATCCGGCGTTAGGTTCGCGTACGAGAGGTCGGCGCGCGCGCCCCGGACGTCGGGTGAGGGGATCTCGAAGTGGTCCTCCTGGCCACCCGGGTACCGGCGTTCCTCCGCGCGGTACGTCCGCATGAACGATGACCGCCCGAGGCCCCGGTCGATCGAGGCCTTGTTCATGACGATCGCGTCTTCCATGTTGTATCCGTAGTACGACATGACCGCCACGACGAAGTTCTGGCCCGCGGGGCGCTCGTTGAACGACACATGCTTCATCGAGTCCGTCTGGACGAGCGGCTGCTCCGGATAGTGCAGGAGGTGGCTCCGAGTGTCGGGACGGGACCTGTAGTTGCTCGAACCGAGGCCGAGCGATTGCTTCGCCATCCCGGCTCCCATCGTGACCCGGGGCGACGAGTTGTGCTCCGGGTACGGGACGACGCCGGACGCGACGCCGAGGATGACCTCCGGGTCGACCTCGAGGTGGGTCGTCTCCTTCGTGATCGCGGACCGCACGCGGAACGTCTTGTGGCAGTACTTGCACTCAAGATCGGCCTCGTCGTCGCGGCTCCCCATGTTCACCCACGTGACGTCGTTGCGGCTCAGGGGGTGCTTGCACTCCTTGCAGCGGCTCGGCACGTCGTACGGGTAGATGGCGATGAACGTGTCCTCTTCCTCCTCCGCATCGATCCACTCGACGATCCCATTGCGGACGAGGTCGGAGAACCGGAGTCGGCCCATCTTCAGCTCGTCGACGTGTTTCCTCGAGAAGACGAGGTGGCCGTCCTTGACGACCATGAGCGGGCGGCGGATCCGGCCCTCGTCGCAGTTGATGATGATTTCCCCCATGTTCTCGTCGAACCGGACGTTGACCTCGTGGCTCAGGAGGCCGCTGCGCCGTCGCTCCCGGATCTCCGCGACGAGCATCTTCGGGTCTTCGTGGAGCCCGACGAGGTCTCCGTTCACGTAGACGCGGATGAGCTGCGTCTGCTGTCCCTTGACCTGCTTCGTGCCGAGGTCCGCGAGGAGCAGCTTGACCTCCTCTTCGGGGAATCCCTCGGAAACGTCGATCACCAGCGCCAGGTTCTTCACGAGACCGCAATTCTGCCCCTCCGGCGTCTCGTTCGGACAGAGGCGTCCCCATTGCGTCGGATGGAGGTCGCGCGCCTCGAAGTGCGGCTGCGACCGGGTGAGCGGCGATGTCACTCGGCGGAGGTGACTCAAGGCGCTCATGTTCGAGGTGCGATCCAGGAGCTGGCTCACTCCCGCCCGGCCGCCGACCCAGTTGCCCGTGGCCAGGGCGTGCAGGAGTCGCTGGGTGAGCAGGTCCGGTCGGATCGCGGAGGAAATCTTCAGTTCCCGGCGCCTGGCGTACGAGCGCTCGAGCTGGTACTTCAGGTCCTTCACGAGGTTCGCGAACGCGACGCGGAACAGGTCCTCCATGAGGTCGCCCGCGAGCTTGAGGCGCTTGTTCGCATAGTGGTCCTTGTCGTCCTCCCGACGTCCACCGAGGGACAACTCGAGGACCGTGCGGGCGACGCGGCCGAGGAAGATCGCTTTCTTGATCCGATCCTCGCGCGTGTCTCCCAGGTGCGGGAGAAGGCTTCGGTCGAGGATCGACTCGACCTTCTTGATGCGGTACTCCTTCGCCTGGCCCGTGGCGAACTTCTTCTCCAGGTAGTTGATCGCGTCGTCCCGCGTGAAGATGCCGTTCGGCGGGTAGTTCTTCTTGTTCTGGCATTCCTCGATGTTCGCGTAGACGATGTTCGCCATCTCGGGAGCGGAGACGATCGCGTTGTAGATGTCCTCGTCCTTCTCCATGCCGAGCGCCTTCATCAGGATGATCAGCGGGATCTGGCCCGAGGCGGTCGGCACGCTCACGATGAGCTGCCCGTCTTTCTTCTTCTCCATCAGGGTGAGGGCGCGGTACCCCTCTTTCTGCGAGAACACCTTGGCGACCTCGACCTTCCGACCGTAGCGCTCGTTGAACTCGACGAGCACGCGGTTCGGTGCGAGGTCCTCGAGCGAAATCAGCGCGCGCTCGGTCCCACCGATGATGAAGTAGCCGCCCGGATCGAACGGGTCTTCGCCCAACTCGATGAGCTTCTGGCGGTACTCATCCTGGTTGAGCTCCCCCTCCGTCTCCATGTTCTCTTTGTAGAGCAGGCAGCGCTTCGATTTCGCCATGATCGGGAAGTTCCCGATGTGGACGCGCTCCGGCTCCCGCTCGATCCCGTTCTCGATGACCGTGAAGTCCAGGTAGATCGGCGCGGTGTAGTTCAGGTTCCGCTGGCGGGCTTCCATCGGGGTGAGGGGATGCGTCGCCCCATTCGCTTCCTTGACGACGGGCAGGCCGAGCGTGATCGTCGGCTTCGCCTCGAGGTCGATCCGACCGCGGTCGTCCCGCTTCCGTCCGATCCGGATCTCGATGACGTCGCCTTCCGTCCGGTCCTCATCGAGCTTGATGATCCCGCGTCGCTCGTCCTCCGGCGCGGACCGAAGGTTGTCGACGATCCGCTGCATGCGGGAGTTCGGGTTGTCGATCGTCGGCAGGAAGTCGTTGAACGACGCGATGTGATGGTTCACAATCGAGCGTTCTCGGAAGAACGCGTCAATCAAATCTCGCATGCCTTACCTCCCGATCACCAGTCGATATGCTTCCGAAACGCCCGCCGTGCCGCTCACCCGCGTCACGCGGATGATCCGGCCCTCTTCGATGGGCCCTTCGATCTTCTCCAGCACCTGGATCACCGGATCGCTCTTCCGAATCTTCGGGAGCTGGTCCCGCGTGATCTTCAACGCCTTCAACACGCGATCCGCCTCTTCCTCCGCGACGAGGCGATGTTCTGGAACGAGCTGATGCTCCAACACGTTAAACCTCAAGGGAGGTCCTCCCTGGGCGACCGTTTTGCACCTGGCATGTCACGCGCGCGCGAGCCGTACGGGCCCGCGGGGACTTTCGGGGCCTCCGCGCGGTCCGCAGGGCCCGTTCGAACCCCGGACCACCCGGTCTCTTCCCGCCCTCCGGTGAGGGAAGGCGGCTAAAAGCCGGATGCTCTTTCTAGGGACGGTTCCATCGCCATCCTACCTAGCTGAGCTACGGGCCCTCCGGCTAGCGGCGGCGACATGCGACCGTTCGCCTAATCGAGCCCTCGTATTAAAGTTTGCGGTGATGGATCGTGCGGGCCCCGGCCCACGGCAGGAGCCGTCCATAATTATTTTCTGTAGAGAATAGAAGTAGGCCCGAGCGCAATGTTTTATACGGCAACTCCATCCCAACGATCGTGATCCGGGCTGAGAGCCGATGCACCTCGTGCGGGGCGGTCCTTGCCGGGAAAGGGACGACCGTCTTCGTATGCCCGAGCTGCGGAAAAGGACAGATCGGCCGTTGCGCGCGCTGTCGCGACCAGTCCGTCTCCTACCGCTGCCCGGTGTGTTCGTTTCAGGGCCCCTGAGGTAAACGATGGGTTCCGTTGCGATCACTTTTCGGATCATGCCCGATGATGCCGAGACGGACCTCGAAGAGGTCAAGTCACGGGTCCGGACGAGCCTCGCCGGTTCGCTGCGCGACCTCCGGGAGCAGCCGGTGGCGTTCGGCCTCAAGGCGATCCTCGCGATCGCCGTCGTCAGTGATTCCGGCGGGACGGAGCCGCTCGAACAGGCCCTCGCGTCGATTCCGGGAGTCGGTAGCGTGGAGACCGTCGACGTGACCCTCGTCTGATGCGTCCGGCGATCCCCTCGAAGGCGTCGTGCTTATCCGCGGTTCAGGCGTTCCGTCCGGCCATCCACCTGTCCGGGAGGGAATCCGGGTGACGCCCGAAACGACCGCGCGCCGTCTTTCGCGCGCCGATGTCGTCGCGGCAATCACCGCGCTCCCGATCGGCGTGGTCGCCGGCGTGACGGGCGTGGGCGGAGGAGAGTACCGCGCTCCGGTCCTGCTCATCTTGCTGCGGAACGTCCGGTGGGCGATTGCGGGGAATCTCCTGGCGGGCGTGATCGTTTCGCTCGGCCTCGTCGTCCTTCGAGGAGCGCTCTTCCAGGCGAGCGACACGTT
This sequence comes from Methanobacteriota archaeon, assembly GCA_005878415.1. Lineage (GTDB taxonomy): Archaea > Thermoplasmatota > Thermoplasmata > RBG-16-68-12 > RBG-16-68-12 > RBG-16-68-12. The sequence continues at coordinate 16,412 of VBMM01000172.1, read as the reverse complement.
GCTCCTGGCGGCGACGATGATGGTCACGTCGGTCCCCGGCGCGTATGCCGGGGCGCTCCTGGCCCGTCGGACGCCGGCGAAGTGGCTCAAGGGCTTCCTTGCGGGGATCCTTGCGGCGACGGCGCTCCGACTCCTCCTGTTCGAGTCGACGAACCCGGGGCCGTTCTCGTTCGGAGCGGAGCAGGCCGCACTCGCCTTGCTCACGGGTTTCGGGATCGGCGTGGTCTCCGGCCTCCTGGGAGTCGCGGGCGGGGAATACCGCATCCCGGCGCTGATCCTGATCTTCGGACTGCCGGCGATCGTTGCGGGGACGATCAGCTCCCTCGTCTCCGTGCCGCAGCAATTCGCGGGCCTCTGGAAGCATCGGCAGCTCGGGCAGGCGACCTCCCGTGCCGTCCGCCTGGGGGCGATCATGGGAGGGGTCGGCGTCGGCGGGGTCGCGGTCGGCGTGGCGCTCTTGCACCGGACGAGCGACGCGTTCGTGACGGGAATACTCGCCGTCGTCATGCTCCTCGCCGCCGCCCAGATCGCGTGGGAGTCGCGCAAGCCCGACCGCGAGGAGTCGCCCGCCTCCGACGGGCTAAGCCCCCTTCCGTAGGATGAGGACCGGGCACTTGGCGAGCTTGACGATCCGATCCTCGACCGGACCCAACGCGAACTTGCGGAGCCCGCCCGGGGACGTGGCGCGAATCATCAACAGCGACGCCTCCCCGCTCTCCCGCAACGCCTCGGATTCCCAATGGGTGGAATAGACGACCTTCGGTTCGACGGACACACCGCGCTCCCGGGCGCGTCCCTCGAAGTGCGCGCTGTCGAGCTTCATCCGCTCCGCCTCGGCGGGATCGCTCGCCAGGCAAACGACCTCGATGATCGGAGAATCGTCTTCCGCGAGGAGGAGGGCGAGGTCGTCGACCCCCTCGAGGCTCCAGATCGCGCTCGTGAGGATGACGATTCGCCGGAGCGGGCGCCGCCATCCCAGGGTCTTGAACACGATCACGTCGCACGGGGCGTTCTCGATCAGGTAGTCGATATTGCTCCCGAGCACCCGGTGGTCGCCCTCGATCCGCGCGCCGCGCCACCCCATGATGAGGAGGTTGACCGCCTCCTCCTGGATGGTGTCCAAGATGATCTCATACACCTTGTGTCCGATTTTCACGACCGGGCGGGTGTCGACGCCGAGGTCCTCGCCAATCCGGGCGAGGGCTTGGAGTCCGCGGATTCGCTCGTCGACGAACCCGAAGCGGATCGCCTTCGGCGGCAGGTTCCGCGGGATCTCGACGACGTGCAAGAGGCTCAGCTCGCCGTTCCGCGCGCGCGCCACCCGCGCCCCCAGGTCCACGAGCGTCCGGTCCTCGAACTCCCGAAGCGGAAGGAAGACGCGATATCGCTCGAGTTCGACCCGCTCCTCTCCCGTCGTGAGGATGTCGTGGACCTCCGTCACCGCGGCCGGAGCCGGGGCGGGTCGCGGTCCGCGGCGGCCGACGAACCGGTGGTACGCGAGGCCGACCGCGAGCCACAGGGCGCCGAGAATCGTGGCGAGCATCCCCGGCGGGATGGGCGCGTCGCTCCTCGACGGGTAGTTCCACAGCACCGCCCCGAGGGCCAGGTTCAACGCGATCGCGCCCATCGGGACGGCTGGCACCAGCGGCACGCGGAATCCGGGCGCGCTCCGGCGCTCCCCACGCCGCAGCGCAACGACGGAGGCGTGCACGAACGAGAACAGACCGAGGAAAGCGAGGCTCGCGATGATAGCGATCGTCTCGATCGTGAGGAAGACGAGCAAGCCGGCGCCGACGAACGTGAGGGCGACCGCGGCCGGAGGGACCTCCCGGCCGCCGATCCGGGCGAGCCGCGCCGGAAGGAGCCGGTCTCGCGCCATGCTGAACGACGTCCTGATCGCCGCGGTCAGGTTTGAGTTCAAGGCGCCGTACATCGAGACGATCCCGATGATCAGCACGGCCTCCCGCACGTACGGCTGTCCGAGGAAATACCGGACGCCCAGGAGGACCATGTCTTCGGATCCGCCGAAACAGGCCGAACACACCGGCCAGCCGGACAACTGGTCGCTCGGGACGTTGCCCAACACCGCGAGGAAAAACCCCGCGTAAACGAGAAACGCGAGCACGAGCGCGAGGAACACGCCCCGCGGCACGCTGCTCTCGGGATGTTTCACCTGGTCGGAAAGCTGGGCGACGACTTCGAAGCCTTGGAACGCGATGAACAGGACCCCGGCACCGAGCATCAAGTCGAGGGACGAGACCGGCGCGCCGACGGCGAAGCCTCGAGGAATCCCAGGCTGGAAGACGGAGATCGCCCCGACGACCGCGACGAGGACAATCAGCAGGATTTTCCCGAGCGTCAATCGGCCGAGCGCGCGGAGCGGCAGGTGGACGCGCGCGAAATGCGCGACCGCCGAGAGGGCCAAGACCGCGAGGGCGACCAGGCTCACGTCGAGCGGATTCGGGCCGAAGAACGAGGACAGACTCGAGGGGCGGACGAGTTCGACCAGGAAGATCCCGAGCCCGAGGGCGCTGAGTCCGGAGGCGGCCATGTGTGCGCCCCACGAGAGCCAGCCGCTCAGGAATCCCGCCGGCGACGGCAGCGCGCTCCGCACCCAGACGTACGCCCCGCCGGAGGCATCCGGTCGGCCCGAAGCGAGTTCCGCGTACGACATCCCGGCGAGCATCGCGACGAGCGCGGCGATCGCGAGGCTCAGGAGGACGAACGGGCCGGCGACGGTGTACGTCGCGCCGACCAGCAGGAAGATCGCGGCGCCGACCATCGCGCCGACGGCGGCCATCGTGACGTCGAAAAGCCCGAGGTCCCGCGTGACGCGTACGCGGACGGAACCGGCGCCGGGTCCCCGGAGGGCCACGAGGGCGGAGAAAGCCTGGGATACTTGAGCCTATGGCGGACGGTCCGCGCGAGTGACTCGTGATTTCCGATCTTTCGAATCGCGCTAGGCGGCGGACTTCGAAGCGGTCTGAGCGATCGTCTCGCCGAGCGTCCGGAAGAGCAGTTCGACGTTCTCGCCGGACTTCGCCGAGCTGAAGAAGTACGGCGCGTCGAACGCCTCCGTGGCCTGCTTCACCTGCTCCTCGCCGAACGCGGCCTGCTCTTTGAGGTCCGTCTTGTTGATCGCGAACGTGACGGGGATCTCGCCGACGGTCCGGAACACGGACTCGACCCAGGAGTCGAGGTCCTCCAACGTGTCGTATCGAGTGATGTCCGCCACGGCGAGGATGCCTTGCGCTCCGTGGAAGTACGCCTCCCGCAGCAGCTCGCGGAACCCTTTCGACCCCATGATGTCCCAGATCGTCATGTCCATCTGGACCGGATCGGCGCCTTTCGGGGTGAGGGCGAGTTCCTTCTTGGAAACCTTCGCGCCGAGCGTCACGATGTAGCGGTCGTCGTACTCGTTCAGGACGTAGCGCTTGATGAGGGACGTCTTGCCGACCGCGTGCTCGCCGACGAGGCAGACTTTCACCTTCATCCGACGCGGTTCCATCATCGCGGACCCTCGGGAGACGGCGGAAAACCCTCCGATGTTTTCGGCTATTTGCTAGGCTCTATTTAGTCATTGCCGCAAGATTTGCAGCGACCCATTGCGATCGAGAGACGCAACCCTTGAAATAACGAAGCAGGAATGCGCCGGCGTGGACGCGTTCGCGGCGACGCGATTCGCGGTCGGCGCGGGCTGCCTCCTCGTCGCGGCGACGTCGGATGTCCGGACGCGCCGCGTGCGGGATCCCCTGTGGATCGGCCTCGGGACGTTCGGCCTCGTCCTCCTCGGGGCCCAGCTCGTCGGCACGGGATCGGCATGGACCGCGTGGTCGCTCGTCGGCTCCGCCGCCATCCTGTTCTATGCGGTGTTCCTAGGCAAACCGCTCTTCGACGACACCGGATTCCACCCGCGGCCGGGTCGGATCCTGCTGTTCCTCGCCGCCGCGGTCCTGTTCTTAGCACCTCTCGGGACCGGGTTGAGAGCCTCCACCGGACCGCCCATAGCGGAGCTTGCATCGATGCCGGTGATGCTTATCGTGTACCAGCTGTTCTATCGGGTCCGGCTCCTCCACGGCGGGGCCGACACCAAAGGGCTCATCGCGCTCACCCTGCTCATCCCGTCGTACCCCGACGCTCGCCCGTTCCCGCTTCTGACGGCGGATCCACGGGTGGAGTCGGTCGTCCGCGTCGCGTTCCCGTTCTCCCTCGTCGTGTGGGTCGACGCCGCGATCGTTTCCCTCGCCGTCCCAATCGGGTTGTTCCTCTACAACGCGGTCCGTAGGGACCTCGCATTTCCGCAGGCATTCCTGGGATACCGCACGCCGCTGGATCCCCGGCCCCGCCATGCGTGGCTCATGGAGCGAATCACAGATGCCGGCGAGCACGTCCTCGTTCTCTTCCCGAAGCGCGGTACGGATCCCGCCGCTCAGGTCGCCCGGCTTCAGGCCCGAGGCATCAGGCGGGCCTGGGTCACGCCGCAGATCCCGTTCATGGTCCCGCTCTTCGTCGGATTCGTCCTCGCCTTCGTGATGGGGAATCTCCTCGTCGGCATCTTAGGCCTCACCGGGTGAGCGGGAGAAATCTGGCTCGCGGGTGTTCGGGGCGGAGTCTCGGTCCGTTCGATCGACTTGCCGGCGGGTCACGGCGCGACACGTCGGCCACGCCGTCGCAGGAGGGGGATGACAACCGCGGGAAGCACGCCAAGGACCACCATCGGGAACTCGGGAATCGGGTAGAACGCGTGCCCCCAGGTGTCCGGGATGTTTTCGTCGACCGTTGGCCCGCCCCAGGTGTGCAGCACGCCGAGGTTGAAGTCGTATTCGATGATCGCGAACCCCGCGGTCTGGCCGGGAGAGGGGGTGAGGGTCGACCACACATCCGTGTAACGGACCTTGAATTCATAGCTCTCAACGCCACCGGCGTACCGGCTCGCGCCAGCGTCCCCGGAATCGCAACTGCCGCAAGTGGCGTCCCATCCCACCCCGTTCCCCTGCCATGTCGTGACGGTCGTGTCGCCGTTTCCGAACACATAGAGGAGCCGGTCGTCGGTCTGCGGAGCACCTCCGCCGTCGTGCTTCGTATCGAAGATCACCTCGCCCCAGTCGTTCGGGCTCTTCGTGGTATCGAGGGTCACATGGATGCAAACGTACAGGAACTGCGTGTCGTCGCGCCGGCCGATGGCGAAGCTTAGGGCCGGATTGGACGCGACGCTCGCTCCCAAGTACTCGTCCGCGGACGTGGCGCAGTTTCCATCGATGACCGGCGTGTTCACGAGGGATGTCACGTTGATCTCGTCAGGTACAGGCGAATGCAGGGGGGACATCTGCGTCTTCAGAGTCGGCGCCGAAGCCGGCGTCGGGATGTCCGTGAGATCGGTCCGGTGGGTCCAGTCCGTCATCGCGTACACGGCTCGCGGCCCGTTCATCGGCCCGAAGAAAGCGGCGTCGGCCGACGCCTCGAGCTCCGATCCGGCGAGGGCGACGTCGAACCGCCCGATGCTCGGGTCCCACCGCCAGGTGACATTGTTCCACACATACAGCGTCGCGGAAGCGACGCGCCCGTTTCGACCACGGACCTCGAGGAACCGGTTCGCGACGATGCCGCCGACCGCCATCCCGACGGAGTCGCGGTTGTCCGTGTCCACGTAGATGTCCAGCACGTCCTCCGCCGCGTTCCGTCGAGGCGGTTGCGGCGCGGGCGGGGTGCCGTTTCCCGCCGCCACGGGGATCGTCCTCTGCTCGGGGAGGATCGCGCCCGCGAGGATGCTCCCCGCCGTGTGAACGTAGAAGAACGCATCGGCCGGGACCGCGAACGCCGTCCCCCGCAGGTCGATCGAGGCGGGGAGGGGATCGGCGGGATCCAAGACCGGTGCCGTCCATTCAAGGAACAGGCCGTCGACCACATAACCGGACGGCGTCGGGCCCACATACAGGCGCACGGCTTCCCCGGTCATTGTCGCCGGGACCGGGTCCGAACTTCCCGCCGCGACGGCGTCTGCGCCCACGAGTCGTAGGGACACGAAGGATCCGGAGGGCAGCCCCGACGGATCAAGGGTGATCCGCTCGACCCGCGGCGGCTGGCCCGCGGTGACGATGAACGGGAGCGCCGGGGTGAGGATTGACCCTCCCCCCGTGTGGTTGAACAGGAAGCTACGGACCTCGACGCTCCCACCGAGGGCTTGGAGGCGCAGTTCGAGGACGGGCGTCGGCGACGCGATCGAACTCGTCAGAGGGAGCTGTTCCACGACGAGCGCGCCGAGAGGCCGCCCGACCGTGGCTCCGATGTCCAAGTCGTCTCCGAGTCGCACCGCGGGGGCAAAGCGCCAGCCCGGCACGGAATCGAGACCGACCTGGGTGTCCGTCAACATCAACTCGACCTCCGATCCGGCAGACGCCGCATCGAACGCGCCGCTGCTGCGGAACGCCGTCGCGTTGTCCCGGTCCGGATCTCCGGTCCACTGACGGACGACCGTTCCCCGGACCTGCCCGCCCCAGCCCCACACCTCGGCGAGGAAGTCGACGTCCCGATCCCGGACGGTGTATCCCCGCCTCGACGGATCGTCGATGAGGAGGTAGAAGCTCGATACGCCGGTGCCGGGGAAGATCGGCCCTGCCGTCTCCCCGTACACGAAGAGGCGGCCCGGCTCCGCATGGAGCTTGAAGGCGACGAGGTCCGCGCTCGGAGGGAGCGCCTCGACCGGATCGGTGTACGTCGGGACCGACGCCCATTCGGAGAAGTTGCCGTCCACCGCGAAGGGCGACCGGTACGGCTCCGGCGTGCCGAAGAAATAGCCGAGGACGACCATCACGAGGACGCACGCGGCGATGAAGGCTACGACCCGACGGTAGTCGGCCGGCGCCACGATGCCGTACTTGCTCTGCCGGAGCCGGACCCCGTTCGTGAAGCCGATTCCGTGGACGAGCCCGTTCGTCCGGCCGCGGCTCTCCACCAATCCGTTCGTGCGGCCACGGGCGCCGTTCGTCCATCCGCGGGACGAACTCGGATTGCGGGGAACCGCCGCGGAATGGCTGACGAGGCCTCGAGATCCACGGTCGGGGTCCACTCTCTCAGCCTCCCGCGGTCTGACGGGTCGGACGGCGGCCTCGACGCGCCGCGGCCATCATGGCGACGACTCCCAGGACCACGAAGAGGGCGCCGAGTTGGGCGGCGAACAGGTTCAGCGGCCCGAAAACGTCGTACGACTCACCGATGAATGGGACGCGGAAGAAGTCGTGGAGAAACGAACCGAAGACGAGGACCGCGCCGCCGAAGGCCACGTTGACCCCGCCGGCGTAGAAGATCACCCGGTGGCTCCGACGCGGCCTCGGCGGGCGCGTGGACGAGACCCGCGCGGCCGCCTGGACCGATTCCGTCCGGGCCATCGGAACCGGCGGGACTTCTCGGTACCGCGACACCCGTTCGACGGGCTCTTCGATCACGAGCTGCGAGCCTTGCTCGCCATAGACCTCGACCTCCGGAGCAGCCTCCGCCTCCGGGGGCGGGGGAATATCCTCGACCGTGATTTCGGGCTGCGGCAACGGTTCGGGCGGGGTCTCGTCATCCTCCGTCGGGATCGATGCATCGGACTCGAGCGCCGGCGGCTCGGGCGGTTCTTCCTCGCGCTCCGTCGATTGTCTGTCGTCGACCGGGATGGCGGTCGCTCCCGAAGCCTCGACGGCGGCGGGCTCCGGCGGCAGACTCTCGGCGGGAGGCGCGGGCGGGTAACGCGCCGGCGGCCCGGCCTCGAGCTCGACCTTCTGCGGCTCGTCCTCGAGCTCTTCCTCGTCGAGCTCTTCGGACATGAGATGGTATTTCGCGAGCCCCAAGCGGTGGTGGAGGCTTTCGGCCACCGGCTCGGATGGAGAGCCCCTCATGCCCCCGGCCCGCAGGATCTCGACAAAGATTCCGCACTTCGGACAGAGGGCCTCGGGCTGGTCCCAGAAGGACTTCAGTGGTCCCCCGCAATTCGGGCAACGGTCCGAGGGCAGCTCGGAGCCCCCATCCGGTGGCGCCTGCGGCGCCGGTTCGTCGGCCATCGAATCTTGAAGGGTTCCCTCCCGCGCCGGATAAACATGGGTAGTCGGTTCGCGGGGGTGATTATCAGATACGCCTCCGGACGACCCGCCGGGACTCCGTTTACCCCACAAAAAAACGAAAAGAGAAGGTGCACGTCCTGGGGACGTGCAGGTGACACGAGCGTACGACGCGCGTGCCGATTACCGGGTCAGTCGGGGTCGCGCGCATCCGGCAATGCCGGAGATCGCGGAGCCAATCCCTGCGCCAGGTTGCCGCTCCGCGAGCGCTTGGTGGACCGCCGAAGCGACACACGAGCCATGATCCCCGCTCGGAGAGCGGGAGCCCGCGGCCTCGAGGTTCACCGAGGCTGCGAACGCCGTCGTGCCGACCGAAAGGGCCAATACGCCGAGGACCGCCACTAGGCGGAGGGCGTACGAAACCGTTGACACCTCGTCACCTCACCTCACGGTGACCTCCTGTGACTAACTCCCTTGTGGCGCAATAATCATCGGTGATTGCCAGTCGCCAAAGTGACGACAAAGACGCAGGCACTAGAGCCGCCACAACGATACATCAGAGCCCTCGAACCGCCCGCATCGAAATGCTGATATATCTCGCGCTCTCTCGGCGAGGACAGCAGTGGTTTGACGGCCAAAGCGGCGGGGATACACCCGGTCCCATCCCGAACCCGGAAGTTAAGCCCGCCCACGTTCCCTGCGGTACTACGGTGCGCGAGCCCGTGGGAAGCCCGCCCTCCTTTGAGGAGGGCTTGGGCCGGCGACCTAGGTACGCTAGCCGTCCATCCTTGTGGTGGACGACGAAACGTGCCGTTCTAACGGCCGCCGATCCATGGAACGCCGTCAGCCACTCGCTATTCGACGCGCCGCTTCGCGCGGATTTTCAGCCCGATGATGAGCAACGGGACGGCCGCGACGAAGATCATGTCCGAGAGTTCCGGGATCGACACCACCGTCGAGGAACTGCTTCCGATCAGCGGGAATCCTCCGGGCGTCGTGTAGTTCAGGAACGCCCAGTTGACGAGTTGCGACCCGGAGAAGCTCGCGTTCACGCGCGCGACCAACGACAGAGAGTGGGCGCCCGGCGCGACGTTCGTGAAGTTCCAGTAGAACGTCCGGCCGTCCGTCCACGTGGCCACCGGACTCGCGCTGACGTAGTCGAGTCCGCTCGGGAGACTGTCCTTAATCGTGACCGTTCCCGCCGCCACGGAGCCCGTGTTGTTGTAGTAGATCGTGAAGGTGACCAGGTCGCCCGGCTTCGCGTTCGACGGCGTGGCGATCTTGACGACGGTGATCATGGGTCGTACGACGGTCGTGTTCCCCCATCCGAGGCTCCGGGGAAGCGACCCGCGCAGCTGATCCGTGTAGTCGAGGGTCGCCGTGTTGCGCAGCACCTGTCCATCCGCCGTGGCGGCTGTGACCTGTACCGAGACCGTGAAGGCGTGGGCACCGGGCATCACATTCGTGAAGGCCCATCCGTACGTCGAACCGGAGACGGAGTTGTACGGCACACTCGACGAGGAGTACGCGACGCCCGCCGGGAGGGTGTCGTTGACCCAGACGAACTTCGCCATGCCCGTGTCCGTGTTGTTGTAGTACAGCGTGTAGACGATGAAGTCCCCCGGCGCCGCGACGGACCGGCTCGCGGTCTTCGCGAGGGCGATCGTCGGCCGATGGCGGTCGTTCGCGCGACCGGACGAGGGCGCCAAGGAGACGTAGAAGTCCACCGCATCGTTGTTCGTGTCCGCCGGGACTCCCGACACGGGGTCCTTGAACCGCGCCCACGTGCGGCCGCTCCCCGAGCTCGACGAGTACGTCGTCGCATCGATCACCGTGGTCCCCTGCACGAGGAGCAACTGCGTCTGCCCGTTCGGGAGTGAGTTCGCGGGTAGGAGAGCCGCGAGGTACTCCTGCCCGGATCCCCACGCGCCGATCGTCCCCGAGAACGTGTAGACGACGACGGCCTTGTTTCCGCGGTTGATCGCGAGGGTCCAACCGTTCAGGGGGACCGCGCTCGCCGTCGGGTTCGCAATCTCCACCCATTCCACGTTCGGTTGGGGCGAGACCTCGTTGATGACGAGATTCGTCGCGGCCTGCGCGGCGATAGGGAAGCGAGCGACGGCGGCGTCCGGTAGGGCGACATCGTATCCGAGCCGCCAGTCCGACGCGAAATAGACGACCCGGTACCCGGCGACGAGGCTTAGCGCGCTCGCGTCCACCGCGAATTCCATCCGATGCGCGTCAAGCGCGACGGCGATCGGCTGCACGAGGGTCCAGGGGTTCGCTCGAGCCGGCACGAAGGCATATAGACCGCTCGAGTTGACCGCCCCGTTCCGACCGATGATCGCGATCGCATAGTCGAAGCCGTACGACCGGCCCTCGACGTCGGACAAGAGCCCCGTGCTCGTCGCGTTGTCGGCGTCGATGTACGCGTACACGACGTCCACGCCCTCCTGGGGAGGCTGTCCGATCGGGCAGATGAATCGCGTCACGCTTCGGCCCGCATACGGCGCGGGATACCATGCCGGGATCGTCGTGTTCAACCAGCAGTCGGTGCCCGCCGGATAATCGATGACGCCGTCCCCGTCCACGTCGCCCGCGGACATCGCATCCGTGCGGTTGTCGTTGTTGAAGTCTTGGGACAAGCCCGCGCCCAAGACGGTCTCGATCGAATCCGGCACGCCGTCGAGGTCCGTGTCGACGAGCGCATTGTACGTCCGCTCGCGGGAGGTCGGGATGTCTTGCCCTCCGAGGATGCGGCCGTCCACCCGAATGTATCCGGTGAAGTTCGCCGCCACGTTCACGGCGGTCGCGAGCAAGTCCACGTTCGCGTCGTATTCCGTCGCGCCGGTCCGGTTCGTGACGTCGCCGAGGAGATCCTGACCATACATCTGACCGCGCCAGTCGCCGAACGCGCCGTCGACTGTCAGCGTCGACGGTGCGGCAACAAGGTAGACGAGCCCGGTCTCGGGCGCTCGGAAGCTCGCGGTGCCGTTCGAGCCAAGTCCGCTCATCGTCAACCCGAACGTCGTCGTCGGCGTGACGTTCGTCCACCGCGCTTCGACCCAGAACACCGCCGGCCCGGAGAGACCTTCGTTCATCGCAAGGCTGGCGGCGTTCGCGGTCATCGACGCGTTCGAGAGGAACGCATCCGCCGCATCGAGCGCGCCACTCCCGTCATCGCGATACAAGGCCACATCGACCGGATCCGTCGAATCGCCGAACCGTGTTAGATTCAACGCAGTCACATGGGGTGCTCCGCCGAGCGGCGCGAGCGTCACTCGGAGGACGACCGCCCGGGGCGTCGTGATGATGTCCGGCGCGACCGTCTGCTGTCCCACCACGATCGTCGGGAGGGAGGGACGCACGGAACCGTCCGCCGCGTCCCGGCCGCCGAGGTTGTCCGCCGCGTAGACGAGGACCCGCGCCCTCGTCGCATCCCGCACGGTCGTTCGGATTTCGATCTGCGAGCCGAGGAAGGCAGCGTCCGCGGACCCGCTAGGCAGGAACCGCCGGAAGTCGTTCGAGCGCGTCACGCCCGTCTCGTTGAATGCGAACGTCGACACGCCGTGGTGGATCGTGGACACGTCTCGCCATCCGTACACCTCGACCATGGAATCCGCGCCGAGGTCGCCGATCGGGTACCCGGTCGTGCGGTCGTTGTCCTCGTCGACGAAGACGAACACGCTGCCCGTCTCGTTTGCGGCGGGGCCCTGGAACAAGAGGCCTTGGACCTGCGCCTCGACGAACAGATTCCGGTCCTGCGTCACGGCCTTCACGGCGACGAGGTTGACATCGGGGGTCTGGAACGCGTCCGTCGGCGAGTCCGCGTACGACGGGAACCCGGACCAGTCGCTGAAATCCCCGTCAATCCGGATGATCGATGTCGGGCCGCCGGGGGACGGGGAGAGGAAGCTCACGAGAATCGGGACGATCACCATGAGGGCGACGACCGCCGCGATCCCGACGACGGAGTGGGACCAGTGGGGCTGCGCCGGAATCCGCGGGGTGCCGTAGCGGCCCCGCCGGCCGTTCGTGAAGCCGTTCCCGTTCACCAGGCCGTTCGTCGCCCCGTGCCCGAACGTCAGGCCATTCACCGCGCCGGTCATGAGGCCGTTGACGCGCCCCTCCGACAGGCCGTTCACGCGGCCGTTCGTACGGCCATTCGTGCGACCGTTGGTGCGACCGTTCGTGTGGCCTCCTTTCGTGCCGTTGACGCGGCCGTTCACGCGGCCGCCTCCCGCGAGCCCGGAGGACGCGAGGCCCGGCGCCCGGAGTCCTTCCGCGGCGGCCTGGAGGGCGCGGCCCTCGTCGCGTTCGAGCCGGTCGGCTCGCTCGAGGGCGACGCGGGATTCGTCCGACCGGCCTAGACGCTCCAGGATCTCGCCCTTCGTGCGCCATGCGACCGCGAGGGACGGGTCCGCCTGCAACAGGGATTCGTAGTGATCGAGCGCTTCGATGAGTCGGGGATCGAGCGCTTTCGGCGCGGCCGTCGCGACGGGCTGCTGCCATTTCGGCGACAGGACGGGCACGTCCTCCTTCGTCCGCGTCACATCCTGGACCTCGACGCGGTACTGGTCCTCGCGCGCCGGGTTCAGCTCTCCGGCCTTCGCAAGGGACTCCGCCGCCTCGGAGGGGCGTCCGAGTTTCTCGAGGACCTTCGCGCGCTTCGCCCACGCCCGCTCCAGTGTCGGGTCCGCCTCCAGCAGACGATCGTAGTGATCGAGCTCTTCCTGAAGCCGCTCCGCCTCCGTCGTCTCAGTGGCGTCCGCGACCCGCTGCCATCGGCTGAGGAAGTCCTTCACGACGCCCTTCTCCTTCCCGTTCGTGGTCGGGGGCGTTGGAGCGTTCAGGGCGGTGCCGCAGATCGCGCACTCCGACTCGTCCGCGAAGAGGTAGGCCCCGCAGCGGGGGCAGAAGGGAGCTTCCTCGTCAAGGCTCACATCGAGGCCGGGCAGGAGGGCGAGTTCCTCTCGGCGGTAGTCGCGGCCGCACACGCCGCAGGTCGCGTCGCCCTTCCCCATCGCGGCGCCGCACGAGAGGCAGATGCGGGCGGGTGCGTCCTCGTCCTCGAGGAAGGCGTCGAGCTCCTTCCCGACCGCGATGTCCTCGGAGCCGCCGAATTCGACGCCGCACGACGCGCACTTCGTCGCGCCCGCACCGACGAAGGAGCCGCATTCCGGGCACAGGAACAGATGGCCGGACGCATCGCCCTCGGAGGTGCCATGCACCAGGCCGTAGAGGGCGTCCGCCTCGCCCGACGTGAAGCCTTCGATCGCCGAGAGTTCGTCGCGGCTCGCCGCACGCAGCAGCTCGTACGTGGGGAAGCGCTCCCCGACTTTCTGCGCCTTGTCCGTGGTCCATCCGGGGATCGAGGATAGCCACTCGCGATAGCTCTCGTCCATCTATGAGAGCGGTGGGACGGGGGCTTAAAGGGCCTTATATCGTCCCTATCACAGGGTCTATACAATCCGTTAACACGTGTCGCTCAGGGACCTTTCCACGCCGTGGCGTACGGATCGAGCGTGACATCGAGGACGACCTTCTTGGAACCGCTGCCGAACCGCACGAGGACCGTCGTCTCGTCCCGCCGCAGGAGCTCGGGCGAGAGGCCTTCTTCCATGAGCCGGCGCAGCAGGCCGTCCGCAAAGGCGTTCGTCCGGGCGCGGTTCGATTCGCGTTTCCGCGCAATCAGGTCCGTCGGATACACGCGGCGGTACCGGCCGTCGTCGACGAGGGTGAGGAGCCCGAACTCCGCGAGCTCCGAGGCGACTTTGCTCACGGACTGCCGCGTCAAACTGAGCGCGGCGGCGAGCTCCTGGAACGAGAGCCCCGGTTGACGGAAGGCGGCCTCGAGGACGGCGGCTCGGCCCGACGACGCGAGGGACGCGAACATCGCCGCATCCTCCGGATCGATCAGGCCTTTCGGGAACGCCCGGGTGCCCTCGATCTGCACGTATCCGTTCTCCACGAGATCCCACGCATGCCACCGCACCGTGGCCTGGGACATCGCGAGCTCCCGTCCAATCTCGCCCACCCGAGCGCACGGCTTGCGGCAGAGATAGCGGAACATCTGGCGGCGGCGCGCGTTCGCGAGGCTGCGTCCCTCGATCTCGAGATCCTCGTCCGGGCCGTCCCGGGCGACCGCCTGTTCGAGCGCGCGACCGAGACCGCGCGCCATCTCACACCCCCTGGTACTCCTGGAGGATCATCTCGAGCACCCGCTCCGGCTTCAAGGAGCGGAAGTCCTCGTCCGTGAGCCCGTCGAGGGACTTCTCGAGATGGTCCCTCACGTTCTTCGGCATCGACCGGGTGAGGAGCATCTGCCGCAACTGCGACGGGGCCTTGGATGTCGTGGGCTTGCGGCCGTCGACATCCTCGAGGACGATCCCCAGGCCGCGGACGATCTCGTAGGCATGGGCCCCTTGGCTGTGGCGGCTGTTCCGGCACTTCACGATCTTCAGCAGGCGCGACGGGTCCGCGCCGTCGCTGTTGAACTTCAAGTGGATCACGCAGTCGGCGAGGTACATCGGGATGACGGTCTCCGGGCCGGCGAGGTCCGCCTGTCCGTGCTCCTCGAGCGTGCAGAGGACCGTCCCGACTTTCCGCGTCTGCTTGAACATGTAGCCGATCAGGTCGCGTTGCTCGTACAGGTCCTTCGTCGACCAGAGGACCGGCGTGAGCGGGTCGATCGCGATGCGCGCGTTGCTCCCCTTCCAGTCCGCGACGAACGCGGGGAGCTCCTTGCGAATGAAGTTCGAGAACTCCCGCCCCGATGCGTCGATGAACACGAGAAGCTCGTCGTCGAGGTACTCGAGGATGTCGGACCAGCCCATCTCGACGGCCTCGCGGATGATCTGTTCCTTATTTTCGTCGAGGGAGACGAAGACGCCCTCTTGCCCTTCCTGCAAGCCTCGTCGGATGAACTGCGTGGCCAAGGTCGTCTTGCCCGCGCCCGATCGGCCGATCACGACGGTCGTGCTGTTCTCATTCACGCCGCCGTCGAGGAGCGGGTTGAGCCCATAGATTCCGCTCCGGATTTTGCGCACGCGATTTCATCCCGGCGGGGACGCTAAAAACGTGCCGACCTGAGAATCAGGTGCGAGAGCGAATTCACGCCAGGACGGGTTCCACGCCGCGGACGAACTCCGCGATCATCTTCTTATCGAGCCCGTAGCCGAGGACGCCGTCTTGACGCGCGGCGATCGTCCCGTCGCGGAAGAGCGCGAGGGTCGGCACGACCTCGACCGCGTAGTCGTCCCACAGCGGGTTGTCCTCGTCGTCGAGGTAGACCGCGGCGAACCGCCAAGGACGGGAGGACGCGAGGCGTTCAAAATCCGCCTGGAATCGGCGGCAGAACGGACACCAGGTCGCCGAGAACATCACGACGGTCGGCTCCTTCGACCCGAGGATCTCCCGCTGGAACGCGTCCGGGTCTCGGACCTTGAGCATCGAGGTAGCCGAGTCGTCGCGCGCGGATAAAGGTTGACCCGCGAACTTTCGCGCGTCCCCAACCCAGCGCACGCAAAGGCATATACCCGGTCCTCCGGATACGGCTCGCCGCTCTCCTTCTCCGGAAGGGATGGAATGGGTTCTCCGATTGCATCCGAAGGGGTCCGCTCCTACTTTGCGGCCCTGCTGAAACAAGTCGAGGCCGCGTACGCGATCGGCCGTGCCGCGCGGGCGCGCGGCTACGATCCGGAACTCGATGTGGAAATCCCCCTGACGGACGACCTCGCATCCCGGGTCGAGAAGCTGCTCGAGAACTACGACGTCGAAGGCGTCGCCCGCCGCATCCGCGAGCTCGCGAAGCACCACGACCGCGAGGAGCTCGCGATCCTCGTGGCGAAGGAAATCGCCCAGCGGCCCGCGGCTAGCAAGGAGAAGGCGGTCGAGCGCGCCGTCCGGGTGGGCCTCGCGATCCTGACGGAAGGCATCCTCGTCGCCCCCCTCGAAGGACTCGCCGGGGTGAAACTCAAGAGGAATCGCGACGGCTCCTCGTACGTCGACCTGTACTATGCCGGCCCCATCCGGTCCGCGGGCGGGACCGGCCAGGCCCTGAGCGTCCTCATCGCGGACGTCGTCCGACGGGAACTCGGCATCGGGCGATACCAACCCGTGCGGGAAGAGGTCGAGCGGTTCAAGGAGGAAATTCCGCTCTACAAGCAGGCCCAGCACCTCCAATACACGCCGTCCGAGGAGGAGATCGCGCTCATCGTCGCCCACTGCCCCGTGGGGATCAACGGCGAAGGCACGGAGGACGCCGAGATCAGCGGATTCCGCGACCTCCCGCGGATCGAGACGAACCGGATCCGCGGCGGCGCGTGCCTCGTCATCGCGGACGGCATGTGCCTGAAGGCGCCGAAGATCCAGAAG
>VBMM01000134.1 GCA_005878415.1 Methanobacteriota archaeon | reverse complement strand
CGGGCGGCGATCGCGAGCGGCCTCTGCATCTCGTGCCGCGGCGCGAAGCTGCTCTGCGGCAAGTCGCGTTGCCCGATCATGGTCCGGTGGGATTCCATGATGAAGACCGCCCCGATGATCGACCGAGTGAACTTGGACGGCTCCTCCCCGCCCGGCGTCTTCGTCGGCCGGTTCGGCTACCCGAAGGTGTTCGTCGGACCGCTCGTGCCGCCGGTCCACGGCGACACGCAGATCCTCGATTCGCCGGAAGAATGGGTCGGCCTTCCGATGGACGACATCGTCCGGTTCCGGTCGCAGCTGGTGCGGGGCATGCACCGGGTCCACGTGAGTGACGTCGAGCGGGGCGGCCGCCTCGTCGACTCGACGCGGGAACTCGCCCTCGCAACGTCGCCCGCGGAGGTCGAGGCGGGCTTCAGCCGCAAGCCGCACGGTCGCGTCATCCTGGACGACAACGTGCAACCGTTCGGGCCGTCCGCACCGCTGACGCGCCTCGATGTCGGCACGCTGAAAGTGGATTCGGTCCTCGACCGCGCATACTCCGACACGGATCTGAAGGCGAGGGACGCAGTTCTCGAACTCTTCGACGGCCGCGTCCCGGTCTCCAAGATCCAGCGGGCGTTCAGCGTCGGCGCGTTCGGCATCGGGAAGGATCGCCGCTTCGTGCCGACGCGGTGGTCGATCACGGCCGTCGACGACACGATCGGAAAGACCCTCCGTGAACACGTCAAGGCGTCGCCGCTGATCAACGAAATCCGCGTGTACGAAGCGGTCGGATACGACGACCGATTCCTCGTCGTGATGATCCCGCGGCCGTGGCGGTACGAGCTGATCGAGGCGTGGTATCCGAACACTCTGTGGAACCCCCTCGGGCGCGAGGTCGTGATGTTCGGGGACCACGAAGGCTTCGAAGGCCGCACGACGTACGCGAGCATCGGCGGCTGCTACTATGCCGCGCGCCTCGCGGTGGGGGAGGCGTTGATCCGAGAGCGCCGGCAGGCCGCGACGGTCATCCTCCGCGAGACGCATCCCGGATACATCATGCCGATTGGCGTCTGGAATGTCCGGGAGCACGTGCGGGAGGCCCTTCGCCGCCGCCCTGCCGTCTTCGACACGATGGCCCGGACCCTTTCCCATCTCCGGACGCGGCTGGACATCCCGATGGAGCGGTACGTCCGCGTGAGCGAGGTCCTCAAGCACGTCCTCTATCAGCGGACGTTCGACGAGTTCGTCCCGTTGGATGCGGGGCGCCTTGCGATTCCGGCCTCGCAGGCTTAAGGCGGGCGCGGCGCTTCCGGGATGCCGTGCCCGCATCGACGGAATTCCCGAAGGGAGCCGTACCCGCCGTCGGCGCCCTCGTCTTCCGCGGCGAAGAGGTCCTCCTGGTGAAGCGGGGAACCGAACCGAACAAGGGGCTGTGGAGCATCCCGGGCGGCGTCCTCGAAGTCGGCGAGACGGTCGAGGAGGCGGCGGTCCGCGAGACGCGCGAGGAGACGAACGTCCTCGTGCGACCGCGGAAGGTGTTCGGCGTGAGCGATTACATCGAGAGGGACCGGTCCACCGTGCGCTGGCACTACGTCCTGATCGACGTCCTGTGCGACTACGTGAGCGGAGAGCCGTTCCCGGCGACGGACGCCGAGAACGCTCGCTTCATCCCGCTACGGGAGCTCGGGGAGTACGAGCTGGCGCCCGCCGCCCTCGAGGTCGTCCAGGCCGCCGCGAAGGAACGCGGGGGCGGGCCGCCGGCGGGCACCCGCTGAGCGGCGAAACCTCTTGTGGCATCCATTGCATCCACGTCTCGTGGCCGTTCCATCCGGCATCGCCCGCAAGATCCGGACGATCCTCGACGTCCAAGACGTCCCGATGACTCCGCCCGCTCGCCGTGGAGGTCGCAGCTGGCTCCTGCACCCCCGCCGGCTCGAGGTCCTGCTCGCCGCCGCCGCGTACCCGGGCTTGCACCTGCGGTCCGCGTCCCGCCTGCTGCTCCAGCCCCTCCCGTCGCTCCGGTACCATGTGGAGCGGCTCGTGGACCAAGGATTCCTCGAACGGCGCCGATATGGTGGGCGCGCCGCCCTCTTTGCTTCCGGCATGTATCCTCGGACATCCGAGCGGTTCTTGGTCGCGTGGGAGGACCCGATCGACCGCGCGATTCTCCTCGCGCTCGCCCCGCGGCGGACGGCCCGAGCCGACCCGATTGCCAAAGCGGCCCGCCTCGCGCTTCCGGCCCTCACGGTGCGGCTCCGGCGGCTCGACGCAATCGGCGCCGTCCGGTTCGATCAGCACGCCGTACCCCGCGTCTCCTTGACGAAGCCGTGGCGCGCGTTCGAGCGGGAATGCCACGAGCGGACCGGCGCCCGCCTCGATCGCTTCCTCGGCCTGCTGGAGCGGGACGACCTCCACCCGGCCGCCGAGACTCTGGACCGCGGACGCGTGCGGATCACGGTCGACGGGCCGCGCTCCCGGATCCGATTCGTGCTGCCGCTCGATCCGATCGCCCGAGGGTAGGGTCTCTCGGAACTCCGTCGATACGTTTATTGCGCCTTGACCCGGTGTGCGGGCGTGGCCTCACCGCTCCCGTCGCCCGCCGGACCCCCCGTGCCGTATTGGCCGTCCGTCGTCGTGAAGCCGGACACGCTCCGCGGCGTGCAGACGTACTACGTGAACCTGATCCTCGACATCATCTTCGGCGCGTTTGCGCTGACCGTCGGGATCGCGTCGATCCTCCTGACGACGTCGAGTCCCCGCGCCGCAATCGCGGCGGCCGCGGTCATCGGCTCGGCGGCGTGCGGGCTCGTGATCGTCTTCGTGATCAACTTCATCGTCGCCCTGATGTCCGTCATCCGGATGCACCACGGGGCGAGCGAATACGGGCCGGACCACGCGCGAAACGCGGGCCTCGGGGTCATCTTCAAGTGGATCGGCACGACGCTCTCCACGCTCGCGGCGATCCTCGTCGTGTACCTGCTCATCGGGGGCACCTCGATCTTGCTCGGAGCGGGAGCCGTGCAGTCGACCGTCTTCGTGCCGTTGCTCGTGACGATCTTCTGGACCGCCGGCGTGGGCTCGAAGGCCCAGATGTACCGCTTCATGGTGCGATCCCTCCAGCCTCCCGAGACGCGGCGGTGGGCCGACATCGCGAGTTTCCTCATCCCGGCGCTCGGCATCATCGGCATCGCCGCGGTCGGATATGTGACGGTCCGCGTCCTCGACGTCGCGGCGAACCCGTCCTCCGTCACTTCGGAGGAGGCTGCGCGCCTGTTCTCGCTCCTAATCGGTGGCGTGTTCCTTCCCCCGGGCCTCGCCCTGATCGGGTACGTGATATTCCTCTCCGTCTACGCGAAGACGCGGCAACGGCTCGATGCCGGCCTCGCGCAGCTGTACCGGGCCGTCCCCGCGCCGTCGGCGTGGGCGTGGCCGGGCCTCGCGTACGCTCCGTCGAATCCCCCGCCGCCGGCGCCTCCGTCGACGGTCCCTGGAGGGAACTGTCCCTCCTGCGGGGTCGCCGTGCCCGCCGCGGCCATGTTCTGCATGAACTGCGGAGCCCGAGTCCGACCCTGACGCGCCACGGACCGGAGGCGACGGCCGCGACGATCATGGTCGATTCCGGCCTCCGGTACCTCAGCAGCGACCCCTTCCGCGGCGCCTACGTCGTGTTCCCCGAGGACGCCCGGGCCCGCTCGGGAGTCGTCGCCTCCACGTCGCCGCCGCTATCGACGTGGCTCAGGCACCAAATCGCTTCGCCGCCCTCGCACGAGCGCGTGCGGCTTCGATCTCGCGATTCCGCGGCTCCGAACCGGTCACCAGGGAATCCAGCAGGTTCCGGACGGCCGCCGCAACGTCCACGACTGCGAGATTGAACGCGGCTTCGTTGGCGCGCGAAGGCTTGCCGAATCCGGAGACCTTTCGGACGAATTGGAGCGAAGCTTCTCGGATCTCCCCGTCGGTCGTGGCAGGCTCGAAGTTGAAGAGGGTCTTGATGTTGCGGCACATGTCGTTTCTCTCCCGGTACCAGTCGGTAACCCCCCGAACCGATCCTATTTGGAAAATGTTTCGTGCGCGAGCCCCCGACGCGCCAGCGTGGACTCCCTCCGAGCGGCCGGATAGAAACCTCCCTTATCCAAGCGAATCGCTTCACGCCCGGAACCCAGATATGGGGGCTTGCCGATGGGGTGGCGGCGGAGGGTGAGGTTGAACAGCGAAGGCGACGGCCGTACCGTCCGCAGATTGATTGACGCGCTGAACGACCGCGACTGGGATCGGGTCCGTGGCAGTTATCGGTCGGACGTCATCATGGAGCACCCCGCGTACCCGGAGCCCGTCGTCGGATCGCGACAGGTCCTCGAATATGTGAAGAAACTGATCGGGGACTTCCCGGACCTCCATGTTGAGATCGCCAACCTGTTCGGCGATCGCGGATGGGTCTGCGTTGAATCCGACATCACGAGTACGTTCCGAGGGGCGCCGTTGCAGTACCCGGAATGCGTCGTCTTGCGGGTCGAGGACGGCCAAATCGCCCGTGAACGACACTACGTCGATCTCCTGGTATTCCAGAGGGGATCGAGGCCGACGCCGACCCGGTGAGGCTCGGCTCAATCTTCCGTCCGGGTTCGATCGCACATCGGCGGGTGGAAGGGAAGGTTAACCAAATCGTTAAATATCTGGCTCGCGTATCACTTAACCAGATGGTTAACCGACTGACGGTCGAAACGGACCTGGACGCGATCTTCGCGGCGTTGGCCCACCCGATCCGTAGGGCGATCCTCGAGCAGATCTCCGGTGGCTACGCCACCGTGGGCGAGCTCGCGGAACCCCACCGGGTGAGCCTGCCTGCGATCTCGAGGCACCTGCGCGTCCTCGAGGCGGCGGGCCTGATCGAGATCGAACCCGAGGGGCGCGTGCATCGCATCCAGATCGATGCGGCTCCGCTGAGCGCGGCGTTCGGCTGGCTCACGCGGTACCGCGTGCTCTGGGAAGACCGCTTCGACCGCTTGGCGGAATTCGTCGAAGACAGACCCAAGAAATCCAAGTCTCGAAAGATCCGGGGGTAGTACGATGCCGACTAAGACTGGAACACGGAAACAGGTGAAGGGCAAGGCGAAGGCGAATGAGCTCGTGATCGAGCGGGTGTTCGATGCGCCCCGCGAGCGCGTGTGGAAGGCGTGGACGCAGCCGGAGCAGGCCAAACGTTGGTGGGGCCCAAAAGGCTTCACGGCACCTTATTGGAAGAGCGACTTCCGCGTCGGGGGGAAATACCTCTACTGCATGCGCTCGCCGGACGGGATGGACTACTGGGGCACGGGCGTCTACCGGGAGATCGTCCCGACGGAGAAGATCGTCGCGACGGACAGCTTCGCGGACTCGGAGGGCAATGTCGTCCGGGCGTCCCACTACGGTTTCGCCGCGGACTTCCCGCCCGAGCTGCTCCTCACGGTGACGTTCGAGGACCTCGGCGGGAAGACGAAGATGACGCTGCGCCACGCGGGGTTCCCTGCGGGGCCGGACCGCGAGGGGGCGGTGCAGGGCTGGACGGAGTCCCTCGAGAAGCTCGCCGCCACCCTGTCGGAAACGTCCTCCGGGACGGAGTTCGTCACGGACCGGGCGAGGCGGCGGGTCACCATGTCCCGCGTCTTCAATGCTCCCAGGGAGCGCCTCTTCCGGATGTACACGGACCCGAAACTCATCCCGTTGTGGTGGGGGCCGCGGAAGTACGCCACCACGGTGGAAAAGATGGACGTGCGACCGGGCGGCGTCTGGCGGTACATCAGCCGCGATTCGGACGGCACCGAGTTCGCGTTCAATGGCGTGTACCGCGAAGTCGCCCCGCCGGAACGGCTCGTCTCCACGTTCGAGTTCGAAGGGGCGCCGGGCCACATCGTCCTAGACACCGCGACGTTCGAGGATCTCGGCCGGAAGACGCGGCTGACCGTAACGTCCCAGTTCGACTCCCTCGAGGCCCTCGAGGGCATGGTCGGGTCCGGGATGGAGGCCGGAGCGCGGGAGACCTGGGATCGCCTCGTGGAACTTCTGGCGAAGGCGTGAGAGGGGGATGACGGGCCGCCAATCGGGCAGTCACCCGAGGGGCTGCCCTCGCTTCCGCAGCCCGCGTCAGCGGCCGACGTCCGCGTAGTCGCGGGGATCGACGGCGTGCCGCGGCGTCTCGCCGCGCGCACGCTTCGGCGGGGTCGGCCTAGCACGGGCGGCGTCGGGCGATTTGTCGGCCGGTCGATAAATCAGCTTCACGACACCTGTATCGAAGGCTTGGGATTCGGCGAGCTGAAGGTTCGCGGCGGTCCCTTCGTCGAACAGGCGCTTCCCCTTCCCCAGGATGATCGGGTAGACGAGCAGCCGGTACTCGTCGATCAGGCCGCGAGGCATCAACGATCGGACGAGGCCGGGCGAGCCGTGGATTACGATGTCCTGGCCCGGCTCCCGCTTCAGTTTTCCGACCTCCTGCGGGACGTCGCCGTGAATCAGATGTGAGTTGTTCCACCCCAGTTTCTTGAGGGTCGTCGAGGC
>VBMM01000323.1 GCA_005878415.1 Methanobacteriota archaeon | reverse complement strand
TTCGTCGAGCTGGTTGAACTTTTCCGGCATCGCCGAAATTTCAATCTCGATCCCTTCGCTGGTGAGTCCTCGCACTAGCTCCGCGAGGTACTCTGAAATCCCGCCAATCCGGGGGGCGTATGCATTGGTAACAAGCAGGACCCGGAACTCTTTGCTCATGGCCCCTGGCCCCTTGATTCCCCACCTCATCCTCTATACCAAACCGTCATGGCTCCGTTCTCGTACACGATGTAGGAGGTAGAGGGGAGCACGGTCGCAAGGTAGAGAGAAGGCCTATCGAGGGCGTACGAGAGAAAGGTATTAGGCGTCATCCTGTCGACGGCGACATAGTGCACATGATAGGTGAGGAACTGTTGTTCTGCAACACCCGGTTCGACATAGTACATCATCGCTTCCCAGTCAGATTCGACGTTCCTAAGTCCAAGGGCGACATAGATCTCGTCGGTGTTGAACGAGATTGTCGTCACCGGGATGAGCTGAACACGAACCTCTTCGGGAGAAATGAAACGCCACGGGAGTTCTTGCGGACCAGTCCAGTGGAGAGAGGCACCTCCCAGAGGTAGAATAGGCCTTCCGCTAAAGGCCGCGAGCTGGCCGGCAATCAGACCGTTGTTCGAAACTATTGTGCCGGACGTCCTATACCGTAGGTAGAGAGCGGCAGAGTACGATGAGTCGGAAGTCGAGGCGTCGGTCCAATAGTGCTCACGCCAATAGTCCTTCATTTCCCAGGAGAATGCTGTCGAACCCAAGACGACGACAGTGAGCAAGACGGTAGCAGTCTTGCGCCGATTAAGTCGTAGGGCTGTGAGGCCGAAAACCGACAAGAAAATGAAGAGGGGGATCAAGAATTCTGCAATGTAGTCGCGGAGCGAGAGCAACGGGAGAAAAAGGAGGGCAGCGGTCAGAACGAACTTGTCCGTAGCCTCTTTCGGGCGCCGCCAGACGTAGGCGAGGAGTCCAAGAGGTGCGAGGGCGAACATGGGACCCACCTTCCCCGATAGGCTAACGCCCATGTTTGCAACCAAAATTGGAAACGCGTCGCCTTCGAGGAATGCACTTGTGCGGTACTGGTCAACGATGTTCGCGCCCAGGATTCCTGGATACATGAACTGCAAGTAGAAAATCCCGAGGAAGACGAGAACGGCTGACCCTGCGATTGCATATCGCGTTTGCGCTTCATATCTGACAAGCGCGAACCTGAGCCGTTGTGTAACCTTGTGGAAGGGGATTGCAAAGACGTACGCGATCAGGAAGAAAAGGGACAGCACTCCCATTCTGTGAATTGCGGCTAAGACGATGAACAGGATGAACGCGAGTCCCGCGTCCCGATAGACATTCTTCCTCATTGACGTGACGAGCAGGGCGAGAAACACCGGTACCAAACCTACAACAAATCCACGGGTAGAGGCAATCCAGAATGTGTCCTTGACAAAGAAAGGAGCTAGGGGAAAAAGGAGGGCGACAAGCAGGGCAAACACGTCATCTCTGCGAATTGTCCTGGCAAAAATGAACGAGCCCCAGCACCCGACAACGGCGACAAGCCAGCCGAACAAGAGCGTCATCAATTCTATGGGCCCGAAGTAGGAAAAAGGATGCAAGATCCATGACGCGCGCCCTTCCTGAACGATGCTCAGTGCCAGGGAGTGCACGAATGTTGTGTCGGCGCCTAATTCATGCGACACATCAACAGGATATCGAAAAGCGATGTTGATCAGGGCCAACACGATCAGGCAACAGTGGATGGTTCGTTTTCTAAGGATCATGGTACGAGACCCTCGAAGATTGATTTCAGTAGAAGTACGTTAGCCCGCGAGAATCGGCTTTGCACGATTCGGTAGTTTCGCTGACCCGATGTGCTGCGGAGTTCCGCATCCGCACCCAGTCTCAGGAGTGCTTTTGAGAGCTCTCCGGGATCGTGTTCGGGGACCAGAATCTCTTCAACGAGCTCGGGGATGCCGGCGTGCTTGGTCGCGACTACCGGCAGC
>VBMM01000321.1 GCA_005878415.1 Methanobacteriota archaeon | reverse complement strand
TTCCGGCAAAAGGCGTCGTCCGCGAGGAGGCTCGCGCCGCACGACGCGCATGCGCTCGCGACGAGCCGAGTCCCGCACTTCCGACAAAATGCATCGTCCCCCTGAAGGCTTGCTCCGCAGTTCGGACACGCCGTCGTCGCGTGCGGTGGCGTCGGAGGTGCAGCCAGCGCCGTAGAGACGTCCACGGATCCACCCTCGGCCGCGCGTTTCGATTGCCGCGCGAGGGCCAGGGATCCGCTGTAGTCTTTCGCTTCGAATCGGGTCTTCGCGGCTTCGAGGAGTTGCGTCGCCTGCCCGACATCACGTCCCGCCGCGCCGGCAGCACCGATCGACGTCGTGGCAACCTCGATCGAAAACTTCGACTGCATGAGGTTCGGTGGGAACTCCTTCTGGATCATTTCCTTGGTCGTAATCTCCTCCGAAGAAGCCGAACGCGGGAGCCGATCGAGCTTCGCCAAGTCGCCCTTTGCAGATTGCGCCGACTTCAGTGCAAGGAGCCGCTCTTTTCCCTTCGCCGTGAGGTCGATGGCGACGCGGTAGTTCCGCCGCCTAGCGGCCGTCTCGGCCTCGCGCAACCGGTTGGCCGATTCCTCGCTTCGGATCCCCTGGCGTTCCAGGGCCGCCAAGATCGCTTTTGTGGTCACGATTGCGTTGTGCGCCTCGTCGGCGAGTTCCTCGTCCCGTTTCGCCGTGCGCACCCGACGATTCTTCATCCGTTTTCGGAGGAACCGCAACTCGAGGAACGAGAGGACGGCGAGGGCCACCACGAACAGGATGAGCGCAACCGTGATCTCGTTCGAGGCCGGATCGGCCATGGCGGCCGGCCGAGCCAGGTGAGTCCATAAAAGAGTTTCCATCCGTTTTTCCGGGTTGATTTCCTGCCCCGTAGCCGGTCAGCTCAGGACCTCGGAGAGGCGGCCCTGCTTCTGCGCCGTACGAATCTCCCGGGCGATTCGGCGGCCCGTCGACATCCCCGGCTCCGTTAGGTCCGAGTACGGCGAGCCTGCGATGAACAGGTTCGTCCCCGCGACGATCCGTGTGGAAATCTCGAAGACCTTGAACTCGAGGCGGTCCGTGACGATCGTCTCGAGGCAGAACGGCCCGATCATCCCGCCGAACAGGGCGATCGACCGCTCGACGGCCCGCTCGCCCATCTCGAACGCTTTCGGGAGGAGCGACTCCCGCAGGACGACCGGCATGTTCCCCGTCACGACGAACGTCGGGCGCATGTCGATCTTCCGAAGGGCCTCCTGCGCTCCGAGCTTGTACATCTCGTCAATGTTGGCCTCGTCCCGGCGGTCCACGCCGAGCATCTCCAAGGCCCCTTTGGAGAGCGCGTATCCGTTCGTCGCCAGCGGCGAGTAGAAGTAGTGGATGTAGTACCGCGTTCCGACGACGTACTCCTGGATCGTGTACTTCATGCCCGGCCGGATGGACTCCTTGAAATCTTCGTAGTTCTTCGCGATGAACGCGCCGCGGCCCCCCTTCGCGCCGTAGTACTTGACGAACACGGGTCGGTCGATGTCCTGGGGCCGCTCGATCTTCGCCGGCATGGAGACGCCCGCGGAGGTCAGCCACTCCCGCTGCTTCTCGCGATCCGTCTCCCAGCGGAGCACCTCCCGGTTCCCGAACGGATCGTCAGCCCGATCGAGGATGTCCGCGTACGAGTCGACGAGGAGGAACTCATCCGGCTTTGCGAGCGGGAACGCGTCGTAGAATCGCGGTCGCTCTCCGATTGCGATCCCCAGCGTGCGGAAGCCTTCCTGGCGGGCGCCATGGAAAATCTGGAGGGACGAATGGGAACAGACCGTCGCGACGACGAGGTCCTCGTAATCGTCGAGGACCGACGCGATGGACTTCCGCGATACCATTACGATGCGAATGGTGGCGGGAAATTAAAGGTTTGCACGACCGCGACGGACGCCGTCGGCGACGCGCATGGCCCGGACCGTCTCCGTGACATCGTGGGCCCGGATCACGTCGGCTCCGCCAGCCGCCGCGAGGGTCGCCGCGGCCAGACTGCCTGCCAGGCGATCTTCCATCCGCTCCCCCCCGCCGAGGTGGGCGATGAACGACTTCCGGGAGACGCCCACGACGACGGGATGGCCCAACGCGGCGATTCCGTCGAGATTCCTCAAGAGGTCGAGATTGTGGTCGACGGTCTTCCCGAAGCCGATCCCGGGATCGATCGCAATCGCCTCGCGTTCGATGCCGATCGCCATCGCCTCCTTCGCGCGGTCGGCGAGGAACCGCGCCTTCGAGACGAGACGGGCCATCGTCGGATCGGAAAGGCCGGTCACGTCGTTGATGATCGCCGCGCCGCGGCCGAGGGCCTTTTCCGCAACGTCGGGTTTTCGGGTGTCGATGGAGATCGGAATGGCGATTTTACGTGCGACCCCGCGGAGCACGGGATCGAGGCGCCGCCATTCCTCCTCGGCGGAAACGCTCGCCGATCCGGGCCGCGTGGATTCGCCGCCCACATCCAAGATCGAGGCTCCCTCCTCCGCAATCTCGAGCCCGCGCGAAATCGCCGCTTCGGGCGCGAGGTATCGCCCGCCATCGGAGAAGGAATCCGGGGTCACGTTCAGCACGCCCATCACATGCGTCCGGTCGAGGACGATTTCGCCGGAACGATGGCGCCAAACGCGCGGCGACCTCGACACATTCTGCGGCATCGTCGGCGGCATATTTCAGCGTGCGCGGAGCGCGGAGCTTAATATCCCGCAGTATCTACGCGGCGACGAACATGAGAGCGCTATTCCTCCATGTGGACTTCCTCGAATACGAGACCACCGAGAAGGCGATCAAGGACGCCCAGGACGTCCCGGCGTCAAAGCGGAAGGCGCGCGTGGACGAGGCGCTCGTCTGCTTGATCACCGCCGAGAAGCGGGATGAGAAGAGTCCGGAAGCCGCAGCGAAGGCCGCGGCGACGAACATCGAGGAGGTCGCGGCCCAGGTGGGCACGAGGCGAATCGTGCTCTACCCGTACGCGCACCTGAGTTCCTCTCTCGCGGCGCCGGGGCCCGCGCAGGAACTCTTTCGCCTGCTCGAGAGCGGCCTCGTTGCCCGCGGATTCGAGGTCCACGCCTCGCCGTTCGGATACTACAAGTC
>VBMM01000079.1 GCA_005878415.1 Methanobacteriota archaeon | reverse complement strand
ATGCAGACC
Source organism: Methanobacteriota archaeon (assembly GCA_005878415.1). Lineage (GTDB taxonomy): Archaea > Thermoplasmatota > Thermoplasmata > RBG-16-68-12 > RBG-16-68-12 > RBG-16-68-12. The sequence continues at coordinate 7,811 of VBMM01000079.1, read as the reverse complement.
CGCTTCAAGGGCCGCGTGTGGACGTTCGGAGACGACATCTCGACGGACCACATCATCGCGGGCAAGTATCTCGGGACCACGGACCCGAAGGTGTTCGCGGACCACGCGTTCGAGGCCGTCGATCCGTCCTGGGCGAAGAAGGTCCAGACGGGAGACATCATCGTGGCGGGAGCCAACTTCGGATGCGGCTCGAGCCGGGAGCAAGCGCCGATCGCCCTGAGAACCCTCGGCATCTCGGCGATCCTCGCGAACTCGTTCGCCCGCATCTTCTTCCGGAACGCGATCAACCTCGGATTTCCGGTGATCGAGTGTCCGGGCCTTCGTGAGAAAGTGAAGACGGGCGACACGGTCGAGATTGACATGGCCCGCGGGGAAATCCATCTTCCGGGTGCCGTTGTGACGCGGTTCACGCCCCTTCCGCCGAACGTCCTCGAGATTCTCGAGGCGGGCGGGCTCGTCCCGAAGCTGCGGAAGGACCTCGCGGCAAAGTCGTCGTGAACGCAGGTTGTCATCGCCGGTGGCGTTCCTCGCGGAGAAACGCGATCACTCCCGCGGGGTTCCGATCCGGCGGAAACACCGGATAGAACACCTTGTCGACGCGGTCGTCCTCGAGAACGAGCGTGAGCCGTTTCAGGAAGACTTGGCCTCGGAACTCGAAGGTCGGGAGGCGCAAGGGCTTCGACCACGCCTGGTGGGTATCGCTCAACAGCTCGAAGGGAAGATGGAGCCGCTCGACCGCCTCGCGCTGCCCCTCGGGCGTGTCCGTGCTGACGCCGTACACCTGGGCGCCGAGGGCGCGAAGTTCCGCGTGGTGGTCTCGGAATGCACACGCTTCCTGCGTGCACCCGCGGGCCCCGGGGATCAGGTCCCATTCCCTCGGCGTCGGCACGTCCGGCCGACCCGTATGCGGATAGACGTAGACGATCGCGGTCCCCCGCGCGGCGGCGAGATCGACGGAACGGCCTGCGGTCGACGCCAAGGCGATCGATGGAAGGCGCATTCCGGGAATGTGGTCGCATGCCCCGTCGTCCACCGGGATCGGGAGATTGGGCGGCAGAGCGGAAGGCGTTGCGCCGGACATCGTGGAGCGCACGCCGCTCCGACGGAAAAGACCATCGTGGCAGGCTCGAGGGGACGGCCTCCGAATCCTTATCCCCCGCCCTCTCCTTTCGGCGGCTCGGTGGCGCACAAGGTCGTCCTCCTGCCGGGCGATGGCGTGGGACCCGAGGTGATGCGGGAGGGCGTGCAGGTGTTGAAGGCCATCGAGGCGGCGTACGGCCTCTCTTTCGACCTCGTGCCGTATCCGTGTGGCGGCCAGCACTACCTCGACACCGGCGAAGAGTGGCCCGACGGCGCGTTCGAGTCGTGCAAGGCCGCGGACGCGATTCTCCTCGGGGCCGTCGGGCTCCCGCAAGCCGTCCTCCCGAACGGCGAGATTGCGGGCATCGGCGTCGTGTTCGGATTGCGGTTCGGCCTGGACCTCTACGCCAACGTCCGCCCGACGAAGCTCTACCCGAACGTCCGGCACAAGATCCACGACGGCTTCAAGCAAGTCTGGGAACCGGGCAAGGTAGATTTTGTGATCGTGCGGGAGAACACGGAGGGTCTGTACACCCCGGCCCGGGGGTTCCTCGAACGCGGCGGGACGAGGGAACTCGCGGTCGACAGCCGCATCATCACGCGGAAGGGCGCGGAGCGGGTCATCCGATTCGCCTTCGAGTTGTCGAAGCAGCGGGACGGCGCGCCGACGGACCGGAAGCGGCGCGTCACGTGCGTCGACAAGTCGAACGTGACGGCGGGTTGCAAGCTCTTCCGCCAAATCTATGACGAAGTCGCGGCGAGCTACCCGACGATCCAGAAGGACTACGCCTACATCGATGCGTTCCAGCAATGGCTCATCCGGTCCCCGGAAGGCTACGACGTCGCGGTGACGTCCAACGTGTTTGGTGACATCGCGACGGATCTCGCGGCGGTCCTCCAGGGCGGAATGGGCATGGCGGCCGGCGGGAACATCGGCGACGCGCACGCGATGTTCGAGCCGATCCACGGGAGCGCGCCGAAGCACGCGGGAAAGGACGAGGTGAATCCGATCGCCATGATCCTTGCGGTCCAGATGATGCTGGATTGGCTCGGACGACGGAAGGGCGACAAGGCGATGCGAGAAGCCGCCACCGCAGTCGAGAAGGCCGTGGTGGCCGTCCTCAAAGCCGGCAAGACGCTCACCTACGATCTCGGTGGCACCGCGAAGTGCAGCGAGGTCGGGACGGCGGTCGCGAGCGCCATTTCCAAACGGGCAAAGGAAGCCTAGGATGGCGGAGCCGCCCGCGACCGAGTCCGCTTGGGCGGCCCTCGCGACGCCCGCGTTCCGGGCCCTCTGGATCGCGGCGCTCGTCTCGAACCTCGGGACCTGGATCCAGGATGTCGGCGAGGTCTGGACGATGACCTCCCTGACGAGTTCGCCTTTCTTGATCGCCCTCGTCGAGACGGCGACGACCTTCCCCGTGTTCGCCTTGGCGATCCCGGCGGGGGCGATCGCCGATGTCCTCGACCGCCGTCGATTTCTCTTGGTGTCTCAGGGTTGGATGCTCGCCGTGGCCCTCGTGATGTTCGCCGTCGTGGGGCTGGGAGCGATGTCGACGACCCTCCTGCTCCTGCTGATCGCCCTCCTGGGGGTCGGCACCGCCCTCACCTTGCCGGCCCTCAGCGCGATCATCCCCGAGATCGTCCCCCGATCGCAGTTGTCGAGCGCGGTCACCCTCAACGGGATCACGGTCAACGTCGCCCGGGCCTTAGGCCCCGCGATTGGTGGGCTCCTCGTGGCGGCGGTCGGCCCGGCCGCGACCTTTGGGCTGAACGCCCTGTCGTTCGTCGGAATGATTGTCGTGCTCTCCCTCTGGCGGCGTCCTGTATCCGGCGGAACGCTCCCACCCGAGGACGTCGTGGGCGCGATGCGGGTCGGAGTCCGCTATGTGCGCCACGCACCCGCCATGCGGGCGGTCCTCGCCCGCGTCGCCGGTTTCGCCTTCCCCGCGAGCGCGATCTTCGCCCTCCTCCCGGTCCTCGCGCGGATTGAGATGGGCGTCGACGCAGCGCAATACGGCGTCCTCCTCGGGAGCTTGGGGGCCGGCGCGATCGCGGGAGCGGTCGGGCTCCCGCGCCTCCGGCGGCTCCTCCCGATCGATCGTCTCGCGGCTGCGGGTGGCCTCCTGTTCGCGGGCGTCCTGGGCATCCTCGTGGTGACCCGAAATGTCGTCCTCGTCGGCGCCGCGGCCTTCCTCGGCGGCTTCGCGTGGATCGCGGTTCTCGCGACGCTCAACGTCGCAGCCCAGACCGCGGCTCCCGCGTGGGTCCGCGCACGCGCCTTGGCCGTGTATCTGCTCGTCTTCTTCGGGGGATACGCCCTAGGGGCGTTCGCGTGGGGCGCCCTCGCGACCCGCGTCGGCCTGTCCGATGCGTTCGCCGTCGCGGGCGGAGTCCTCCTTCTCACGACGGCCGCGTCGGGTCGCTATCGGCTGTCCCCGCACGCGAGCTTGGACCTGAGCCCGTCGCTCCACTGGCCCGAGCCGATCTTGCGGGGATACGGCCCCGAGGACATCCAACGGCCCGCGAAGGTGACGGTGGAATACCGGATCGACCCGATCCGGACCGCCGAATTCCTGGAGGCGATCGGGGATCAGCGTCGGATGCGCCTCCGGGACGGAGCCCTCCGCTGGGATCTCGCCGCGGACGCGGCGGAACCGGGGCGCTTCGTCGAAAGCTACGACGTGGAGTCGTGGACCGAACACCTGCGGCAACACGAACGGGTCACCGTCAGCGACCGGCAGGTGGAGCAGAGAGTCCAGCAGTTCCATCTCGGACCGGACGCCCCGACCGTCCGCCATTTCCTCGTCCACGCGGTTCCGTCGAAACGGTCCGGCCCGAAAAGCGGGAAGGACTAGGACCGGAACGCGGACCCAACGCCCGCGCCGAGCGCCGACAGTTCGGTCCGCCCTGCGCGACTCACCGCTCCCGCCACTGGTACAACCGCCACGCCGCGGCCAGCCCGAGGGCCGTGGAGATGACGAGGAGGGCGCCGTCGAGCGCGATGTCTCCGGCGGCCGCAGGTTCGAGCCCGAGCGCGCCTTGGACGAGCAACGCCGCATACGTGGCAGGCAGGAGATGGGCGAGTTCCTGCCAGACCGGCGGGAGGATTGAGATCGGATAGTACAGCGGCGAGAGGATCCCGAGGAGCGTGAAGATCAGGTTCCCCACCGGCCACACCTCCCGCTGGCTCCGAAGGCGGCTCGACACCGCGATGCCGATGGCGGAGTAGAGGACCCAGATCGCGAGGATGCACGCCACCAAGACGAGCCATCCTGTTAGCGAGACGTAGGTCACGCTCGCCAGGATGATCCCCAGGACGATGAGCGCGGGTGCCGCGGGAATGAGGTTCGAGAACGCGACCCCGAAGAGATAATGGAGCTTGTCGTGCGGTGATGCGACGAAGATGTCCTGGAGCCGCAGCTCGATCCGGAACACGGCGGAGTCCGAGAGGCACCAGCTGCCGATGTTCTGCGTCGAGAAGAGCATCGCGCCGGCTACCTGGAGAGGGAAATAGCTGCCGGGGGCGATCCGGTGCAGGAAGTAGAGGAAGAAGAACGGTTGGAGGAGCGGCACGATCGCGGCCGCCGGACTGCGCCAGACCCAACGCCAACCGATCCAGGCCCAGGCGGGAAGCACGCGTCCCCGTTGCGGCATCTCCCTCCGGCCGACGGCGGTCGCCATGGATCATCGCTCCCGGGCCGTCTTCCGGGCCCACACGATCCCGAACGCGAACAGCCCGACCGCTTCGAAGAGCAACGCGACCGCCGCCACGATCGTCTCGTTCGTCGTCAAGGTCTCGAGTCCTACCGCTCCGTCGACGAGCGAAGCCGCGGCGCTCGTCGGCAGGAGCAGGGCGACGGACCGCCATTCGACCGGCGCAAGCCGGAGCGGGTAGAACACCGGCGGCAAGATGCCGAACACGTTCGTCAGGAGGGCCGAGTACGGCCAGATCGTCTTCATGTCCTTGAACAGGGTCGACACGACGTATCCGATCGTGGACGAGACCGCCCACACCGCGAGGAGCGAGGCGAACAGGACGAGCCACCCGAGCGGGCTGAGCGGATGGAGGATCTCGAGGACCGCGACGAGGACCAAGCTCGGCGGTAGGTAGGCCACGAGCATCCCGCCCGCGATTCCGACGAAGTAGGCTTCCGGCGAGAGCGGGCTCGCGTGATACAATTCGTTCAGCTTGTGGTCGATGCGGATGTACGCGGCCTCGTTGAGGACGCGCTGGCCGATCAGGAACATCGAGTACACGAGGGCGCCGATGACCGTGATCGGCAGGAGGTCCCGAGCGAGGACGGCGACGAAGACGAGGAGCGCCCCCGGCGTCAGCGTGCCGGTGACGATCGCCAGCCATTCGTGCAGCTGGACGCGGATCTCGGTGGCGAGGAACATCCCGGAGCCGGACCACTTCAGTCCAAAGGCCATCCTCTCACTCCGCGTCGATTGAGCGGCCGACGATCGTGAGGAACGCTTCCTCCAGGGTCACCGGACCGACGGTCGCCGACAACCGGTTCCGCAGCGCGACGTCCATCACCTCGTGGACGCGCTCGGGTTCCGTGATCACGTGCAACGCCGTCCCTTCCGCGACGGCCTGCCCGAACGAGGTGAAGAGGTCCCGGTGGTTCCCGCCGTTTTCGATCGAGACCCGGAGGGTCCCGCCGATCTGCCGCTTCGCGCGGTCCGCGGTCCCTTCGAACAGGATCCGGCCTTCCTCGACGATATACAGCCGCTCGGAGAGCGCCTCCGCCTCGTCCAGGTAGTGGGTGGTGAGGAGGACCGTCGAGCCCTTTCGGGTCAGTTCCCGGAGGACGTCCCAGACCGCCCGCCGCGCGAACGGATCGAGGCCGATCGTGGGCTCGTCGAGGAACATGAGGGGCGCCTCCGTCGCCAAGACGGTCGCGACCATCGCCCGCTGCTTCTGTCCGCCGCTCAACGTGACGCTGAGGCGGTCCGCAACATCCTCGAGCCCCATGTTCGCGAGCGACTCTTCGGTGCGCGCCTGTGCGACCTCGCGGGAAAAGCCGCGGGCGCGGAGGTAGCAGTACACCTGTTCGCGCGGCGTGAGATGGAAGAACGGCTTGCCCTCTTGGGGCACGACCGCGATCAGCGGCCTCACCCGCTCCGGGGTCTCGACGACGTCGTACCCGAACGCCGTGACCGTCCCGGACGTCGGGACCAGGAGGGTCGACGCGATCCGGAGGAACGTCGTCTTGCCCGCGCCGTTCCGGCCGAGGAGGGCGATGCGCTCGCCTTTCCGAAAGGCGAGGGACACGCCTCGAAGCGCCTCGACGCCGGCCCCGCGCCGGCCGCGGTACACCTTCCGCACGTCGTGGGCGCGGAGGGCCTCCTCGGTCATGCGCCGGAGCAACCCCGCGGCGCGTATAAAGTTAGATTCCGTCCGCGGCTCACATCGACTTCGATTCGAATCCGGGATGTTCGCGCTTCTCGAACATTCCGAACGCGGCCTGGCGCTTCGCTTCTTTCTCCGCCTCGCTCATCTTGACGACCATCGCGACGGACCAGATGTGGCCGAACGGATCCTGGAGCTTCCCGTACCGCTCGCCCCAGAACTGGTTCTCGAGCGGCATCGTTGGCTTCGCGCCCGCGTTGATCGCCTGATTCCAGAGCTTGTCGACGTCCTTCGAGTAGATGTGCATGTTCGAGGTGGTCCCGCCCGCGGAGGTCGGTGACTTCGTGTCGCTACCGGGGAACTCGTCGGACATCATCACGAGCGAGTCGCCGATCTTGATCATCGCGTGCATCAGGGTGCCGTCCGGCATCGGCTGCCGGGTGACTTCTTTCGCGCCGAACGCTTTCTTGTAGAACTCGATTGCCTTTCCTGCCCCGTTGATCACGAGGTACGGCGTGACGGTGTGCATCCCGGATGGGACGGCGGCCGTCCGTGCGGGTCGCGCCGTTCGCGCGGTCTTCTTCTTTCGTTGAGCGGTTCGCTTCGTCTTGCGTGGCATGAGGTCTTCCCCCGTCGTCCGATGACGCTCGGGCACTTAAGGATGCCTCCGGATTGTGCGGCCGAGGGCTCACGGTCCGAGCCAAAGGCCCATGAGGTTCTCGTCGACGTAGTCGTCGCCGATCCGGACGTGCCGGCGGCGGACGCCCTCCTCTCCGAAGCCGAGGGACTCGTACAGGCGCCGCGCCCGGACGTTCGTCGCGAACACCGCCAGCTCGGCCTTGGCGAATCCGCGCGCCCGCATCCACTCGAGGATTCGCTCCATCAATCGTCGGCCGAGGCCCGCTTCCCGCCAGCCGTCTTGGATCGCGATCCCGATGCCGCCGACGTGGCGGTCCTTCGGAAACGCGCCCGCGTGGCAATCGGCGGCGCCGATGACCTCGCCGCGGTCGACCGCGACGATGAGGACGTTGCGGACTCCATCGAACTCCTCGAGCCAGCGTCGTTCCGATTCGAGGTCCGGGACTTCCTCGACCATGATGTAGATTCCCTCCCGCCCGATGCGGTTCACATTCCGCATGGTCGACTCCGCGTCCTCCATCCGCGCGGGGCGCAGGACGACCTTGCGTCCGTCGCGGAGCGTGATCTCCTCCGCCCGCAGGGGGTCCGCCATGCGCCTCACAGGGGGAACTTGTCGAGGGTCTCGGGCCGGCGTCGCTCGCCGGACGCGAGGTATGCCTCCATCTGCTCCTTGAGCTGCGGCGTCAGGTCCGCGTAGACATCCTCGAACAGGGATTCGATCCGCGGCGGCGGG
>VBMM01000322.1 GCA_005878415.1 Methanobacteriota archaeon | reverse complement strand
GGTCAGTACAAGTGGACTTGGATTGGGACAGTGTCCCTGCAAATTCCTCCGAGCCAGAGTCCGACGATTGCCCTGTCTCGTGACCACACGTCTCGGTGCCCAATCTAGATGTACCGCCCGAAGTGACCATTGGCTCCCTCCGCTACCTCCCTGAGGCTTGGGCATCATGCCATTCATTCACGCGAACAGCTTGATCCAGATCCCGTTCGGGTCTTCGATGTAGAGCCCTACGGCTCGTCGCCGTCTCCATGTTGAGGATGACCGGGTGACCCATTCGTTTCGCTTCGGTGAGGGCCGCCTCTAGGTTGTCGACCTGGAACGCGAGATAATCGAGCTCTTCACCGACGGCATAGTCGGTTGCGAAGCGGCTTCCTTTTCGTAGCAATTCAGTTCGAGTTCGAACCCTCCGTCCTCGCTCCTCGGACTGGCCCCGAATCCCTTCGATGCGTCAATCGTGTTCCGCCCGGGTTCCTTCATCCCGAGGACCTTCGTGTAGAACGCGAGGGACGCGTCGAGTTCTTTCACGCGAATCCCGAGATGTCGAGGTCTTGCCTTCCGCGAGCGAAGCCGAAGCTGTACTGAGTCCTTCCGACTCTCGGTCGCTGCCGAACGATTCCTATCATGAACGGAAGGGAGCGGTGGACCGTCATCCTCCGAACGTGATGTAACCAGACGTAACCGTGGTTTTCTTATCGGTTGAGATATATGTGTCACCGGCCCTCGGAATCATGGAGGGATTGCCATGAAGGCCGTGTCGCAGACTGCGTTCCTGGCCTTGGCCGATCTGCGCCGCCAGCTCGGCTCTCCTCATAGTGCGATTTCCTTCGTAGGTTCCATCGTTTTCATCGGATTCCTCTTCTGGCTCCTCGCCGGGTTTTCAATCGACCACTTTCTGAACGCCACTTTCCTCATGGTGCCCATCCTGATCCTCGCACCTGCTACGGCATCGATCACTTCGGATCGCGAGGCGGGTTACGCGAGCATACTCTTCACCTACCCGGTCACCGCCACGCGTTACTATGCGGCGAAGTTCCTTGCGCTTCACCTCCTGCTCGGCGTCTACCTCCTCCTTCTGGTGCCTTTTCTCGCAATCGTCGTATTGTATGGCGGGGTTGGGTGGCTCGGGGAAATCGCAATCATGGCCGGTTGGACGATTCTGGAGACAGCTTTCGTCAGCGCCCTCGGGCTCTTCCTCTCGGCTTCGTTCGGCCGCAGGGCGGCCATGGCCTCGGTGTATATCGGATTTGGACTCGCCCTCGTCTTCGTGATCGGACCGTGGTTCCTTCCGTATTACGTCATGGCGATGCCCCCGGACACCGCCTCCCTGGGCATGCGCGTCCTACATTTCTCTCCCATGATGGCGGCGCTGGACGCGACGGGCACGGGGCTTCTGGTTGCGGAAAACCCGCTACCCGCCTTCCTCGCAACCCTGGCCGTCGTCGTGATCCTCGTCGCCTTGGGGCTCCTGGTGGTCCGGCGCTTCCAGAGCGCCGAGGGATGGGAAGTCCGACGCGCGAAGGCGGCTCCGGTCGTCGCCCTTGGGATCGTTCTCCTTCTCGCACTGCCGGTTATCCCGGGGGTCAGCTACAGGGAGTTCCCCGACTCATCCGGAACCCAAAGCTGCGTCTCGGCCTCCATGCTCCAGTATTGTGTGAGCTTTGAAACGCCGCAGCAAAACGGCTCACCTCCGCCGTCCCTAGGTGTCGTGAGTTGGTCATCCCGCTTCATCGACTTCAACGTCACGCGCGCAGAATTCGGGCCCGTCGAAGTTCCTGCCAAGCTGGCTCCGGACCAGAACGGCGCCGTGTTCTTCCGTCTGAACGTGACTGCAGTTCCCCTTCAAGTGCGCTCGTTGCCCATTTACGAAGGGTTCCCGGAGTTCGCGCTGATTCCCATGGAACTCGCGACGGACGGGACACGCGTCCTCTTTTACAATGAGTTGAGTGTCTCCGGACCCACGTTCGAACGAAACATCGTTTGGATCTTCGTGGGTCTCGAGGCGGCCCTTGTGCTCGGCCGCCGCCTGGCTCGCAGGCCCCGGAAGGCCCTGCCATGATCGAAACGGTCGGCCTAACCCGAGCGTACAACGGACTTCGAGCCGTCGACGATCTTACCCTCGGGGTTCCAAAAGGCTCCGTGTTCGGTTTTCTCGGACGGAACGGGGCGGGCAAGACGACGACTGTGAAGATGCTGTCCACCGTCCTCCGCCCGACGAGCGGGACTGCCACGGTGGGCGGATTCGATGTCTGGAAGGAGGCGCTCAAGGTCCGCTCCATCATCGGCGTCATCGGTGAAGGCACGGAGCTGGCCCGGCCGTTCTGGACTCCGATTGAGTACCTGCGATTCTTCGCGAGACTTCAAGGAAGGGCGAATGGGGATTCCAAGGCGAACGTGACGGAGTGGCTCGCTCGTCTAGACCTGGCGGCCCACGCGAACCGACCGATCGGAGGCTTCTCCTCCGGGATGCGAAAGCGGCTGGAATTATGCCGTGTTTTCTCCCGAAACCCCGAGGTCCTGATCCTGGACGAGCCGACGAAGGAACTCGACATCCCGGGAAAGCGAGAGATCTGGGAACTCCTGCGCAAGCTCGCAACGCAGGAGCAAGTCACCCTCTTTCTCTGCAGCCACGATGCGGCCGAGATCCAGGCCGTATGCGATCGGATCGCAATCATCCGGCATGGGAAACTGGCTTTCGCAGGCGCGAAGGACGAGCTGCCTCGGAGCGTGATCCGGATTGAGGGCGACTCGCCCGGCGAGATTCGAGCAAAGCTGGAGGAAAGCTCTCTCGTCGAATCATGCTCCGTCGCAGGCAGTTTTCTCTATGCGG
>VBMM01000078.1 GCA_005878415.1 Methanobacteriota archaeon | reverse complement strand
GATTTCCGGCAGATCCTCGCCGCGATCGAGGAGGCGCAGCGCACCCGCGGCCGTCCAACGGTGATCGTCGCCCGCACGGTGAAGGGGAAAGGCGTCTCCTTCATGGAGAACAAGATCAAGTACCACGGGGCGGCGACCAGCGACGAGGAATTGAAGCTCGCCCTCGCGGAGCTGGAGGCCCAGGAGGCCGCGATTTGACGGCAGGTCCGTGGAAGACGGAGAGCCAGCGGTCGTACTTCGGCAAGGCGCTCGTCGAACTCGGCCGCCGCAACCCCGACGTGGTCGTCGTCGGCGCCGACACCACGGAGTCGATCAAGACGATCGACTTCGGGAAAGCCTTCCCGGACCGCTTCTTCCAGCTCGGGATCGCGGAGCCGAACATGGTGTCGGTCGCGGCGGGCCTCGCGGCCGCGGGCAAGCTCGCGTTCGCGGCGACGTACAGCGTCCTCGGCAGCGCGCACACGTACAACGTGATCCGGCAGAACGTCGCCTACACGAACCTGAACGTGAAGATCTTCTGCTCCCATGCGGGGTTGAGCGTCGGCCCGGACGGCGCGACGCACCAGATCAACGAAGACATCGCACTCATGCGCGGCATCCCGCGGATGACGGTCCTCGTGCCGGCCGACGGCCCGGAGACCGCGAAGTGCGTCGACGCTGCCGCCGAGATGAACGGCCCGGTCTATTGCCGTTTCTCCCGCACGAACGTCCCGACGATCACGTCGCCGGATGACGACTTCGCAATCGGACGAGCGCGCGTCCTTCGGGACGGCTCCGACGTCACCCTGATCGGCTGCGGACTCATGGTGGCCCGCTGCCTCGAAGCGGCGGAGTCGCTGAAGCGGGCCGGGATCAAGGCGCGCGTGATCAACCTGTCCACGGTCAAGCCGATCGACGTCGCGACGATCGATCGGGCCGCGCGGGAGACGGGGGGAATCGTGACCGCGGAAGAGCACACGGTCGTCCACGGGATCGGAGGCGCGATCGCGAGCGTGGTCGCGGCGAACCATCCCGTCCCGATGGCATACGTCGGCGTTCAGGATGTGTTCGGCGAGAGCGGAGAATCAGACGAGCTGCTTCGGAAGTACGGACTGACCGCCGAGGACATCGTGGACGCGGCCCACGGCGTGATGAAGCGCAAAGCCTCACGATAGGCCGGGCGTCCGAGCCGCTCGTCCCGCTCAGCCGGCTCTCTTGACGGGACCCTTCTCGTTGTACCGCTGGACGGTCACGAAGCCCGCGACGTTCTCGTGCGACATGTTCCAGCCCGCCGCGTCGTCCCGGAGGGACCATCGCCGGATGTTCGTCACCGTCGACTTCTTCATGTTGATCCCACCGGGCAAGAGGATATAGCCTTCGAACGGCGCCCCGGTCACGGGATTCCGGATAGCTTCGCTCTGGACCTCGCCCACTCCATCGACACCGAAGGAGCTGTTCACTCCCTTGAACTTGAAATCGATCTTCGCCGTCTTCGCCGGGAACGCCTTCGTGAGCGTGCTCGGGAAGATCGCGAACACACCTCCGCCTTCCTTCCCGCCGGTGATCTTCTCGATCGCTTCGCGCTGGGCCGGCTTCGCCTTCGGATCGACGTAAACACGGCCCATCCCGTTGCCCATGTGGATTGCGCGAGGCCACCACAGGCCCCACGCGAACGTGGTTCCGTCCAACTTCGTCGCGCCGAATGCCCCCTTCCGGATGTGCCAAGACACGAGCGCCTCACAATTGCCGGTCGTCGGCAGCGCGTCGAAATTGCACGGGCATCCCCATGCGCAGTTGCAGCTCTGGATGTACTCCGCCTCAAAATTCCATTTCGTTGGCATCGAACGAACCCCCTGCCCCGAAGAGGCATCCGGTGGCGGCTACTTAATCGTTTTCCGGGGACGGCGGGATTCGGGACCGGCCCGTACGTTCTTAGTGTCACGGTCATTACCGGCGGCGGCATGGAGGAGGCGACGCGGGCCGGGCCGACGGCGCTCTTGCGGCGCATGACGGTTCCGATTGCGGTTGCGGTGTCCCTGGTGGTCGCCGCGGCGTGGTACGTGACGTGGACGTCCGCGGACTTCTTGATGGCCCTGATGGCCCCCTCGACGATCGCGTCGACGGACCTCGTCCTGTTCTTCGGCCTCCTGGTCGTCATGATGGTCGCAATGATGTTGCCCTCGGCAATGCCGATGATCTTGGCGTTCCGCGATATGACGCGGCTCGAGGCGGGTCGGCCGACGAAACCCGCGGACAATGCCGCGACCGCTCTCTTCGTCATCCCGTACTTCCTCGTATGGGGCGCCTTCGGGGTCGCCGCCTTGCTCGCGGTGATTGCCCTCGGCCTCATCGGATCGTTGACGAATGTCGTGGTCCTCGCATCCGCCGCAACACTGGTCGCCGCGGGATTCTGGCAGGTTACCCGCACGAAAGAAGTCTGCCTCACCCACTGCACCTCCCCGATGGGGTTCGTCATGCGCCACTGGCGATCCGGTCGGTTCGGGGCCTGGCGGATGGGTCTCCGACATTCGCTGTATTGCGTCGGATGCTGCTGGCTCTTCATGCTCGTGCTGTTCGTCGCGGGCTCGATGAGCCTCCTGTGGATGGGCGCCCTCTCGGTCGTAATCTTCGCGGAGAAGGTCGGCGTACGGCCGCTCTTCTTCTCGCGCGCAATCGGCCTGGGCCTCGTCGTCTTGGGAGGCCTCGTCGGGATACAAGTGCTCGGCGCCCTCTGATTGGCGGGTCGATGCCTCCTCGATCTTGGCGACGGCTCAGGCCGCGGACTCCGGCATCTCCTTGACGTTGCGAACGGGGGAGAAGAGGACGAACACGAACCCGAACGCGCCGCCGATCAGCCCGACGAGGATCGCGGGACGCAGCCCGATCGCCTCTCCGAGGAAACCGCCCGTGAGGGCGCCCAGCGGGAGGGTCCCCCAGACGATCGTCCGCATCGTCGCGTTCAGGCGTCCTTGGAGCCGCAATGGAACGATCGCTTGGCGGTAGCTGACCTGGTTGATGTTGTAGAACAGACCGCCGACGGAGCCGACGAAGAACATCGCAGCGATCGCGGGGAACGCGAGGGGACCGGACACGAACGGCAACGGCAGGGTCGCGAGTCCGAACATCACGGCGCCCACGATGATCGTTGGGCCCACCCCGATTCGCTTCGCGACCAGGCCCGCGGTGACGGCCCCGATGATCCCGCCGATCGAGGCGATCCCGAAGATCAGGCCCAGGGCCAACGGCTCGAAGCCGAGCTCCCTCACCAGGTACAGGAAGAGGAGGGCCCCCAACACGGCGCTCGAGAAGAAGTTCGACCAAGCGGTGCACATCGCGATGTGCCGCAGCCGCCGGTCACCGACGACGATCTTCAGTCCTTCGGCGACCTCCGCGAGGACAGAGCGGCGTTGCGCCGCGTCCGGCGGCGCCTCGCGCTTGCGGATGGCGAACAGCGTCCCCGCGGAAAAGAGGAACGAGGCCGCGTCGAACACCATGGACAGAGGGGCTCGCAGGATCTGGATCACGGCGCCCGCGAGCGCGTTGCCTCCGGTCCCCGCGACCGAGTTGCTCGTCTCGAGCATGCTGTTCGCGTCGACGAGCTGCCGCCGCTCCACGAGGACGGGAAGATAGGCCTGGTACGCGACGTCGAAGAATACGGTGAGGACGCCGATGAAAAACGAGAACACATAAAGGTAGACCATCTGGAGGACGCCGCCGAGCGCGAGGGCGGCGATCGCGAGGATGATGGCCCCGCGCCCGAGGTCCGAGAGGAGCAGCACGGACCGCCGTTGCCGTCGGTCGACCCAGACGCCCACCAAGAGGCCGAACAGCAGGAACGGGAAGGTCCCGGCGGCGCCGAGCAATCCCATCTCCGCGGGACCCGCGTTCAGAAATCCGATCGCGATGAGCGGGACCGCGAGGCCGGTAAACTGGTCGCCCACGCGGGAGATGGACTGGCCGAGCCAGAGGAGCAAGAAGTCGCGATGTCGCCAGAGCGTGGGCGCGGCTGCCATCGGTGAGCCGCCCGCATCGGTCCTTCACATATCTACGTTCGCCCGCCGCGCGGCGGACAACGTCTCCCGAGAAGCGGAAATCCTCTTATCGGTCCGCGGCTATCCGAGCCGGGAGACGTGATGGTCAAGATTTTCCTCGACACCGCGAACATCGACGAGATCCGCGAAGCGGCCTCGTGGGGCGTCCTCGACGGCGTCACGACGAACCCGACCCTCGTCGCGAAGACGGGCCGCAAGTGGTCCGAGGTGATCCAGGACATCCTCGCCCTCGTCGACGGCCCGATCAGCCTCGAGGTCACGACGACCCAGGCGGACGAGATGATCAAGCAGGGCCGCCAGCTCGCGAAGCTCCACGAGAACGTTGTCGTGAAGATTCAGATGACGACGGAAGGCCTGAAGGCGATCAAGGCCCTGTCGTCGGAAGGCGTCAAGATCAACACGACCCTGATCTTCAGCGCGAACCAGGCGATCCTCGCGGCGAAGGCGGGCGCGAAGTACGTCAGCCCGTTCATCGGCCGGCTCGACGACATGGGCCAGGACGGGATGCAGGTGATCCGCGAGATCGTCCCGATCTTCCGGAACTACGAATGGGATTGCGAGGTGCTGGTCGCCTCGATCCGCCATCCGCTCCACGTCATCGAGGCCGCGAAGCTCGGCGCGGACATCATCACGCTGCCGTTCGACGTCCTCAAGAAGATGACGCAACACGCCCTGACCGACGTCGGTCTAAAGCGGTTCCTGGACGACTGGCAGAAGGTCCCGAAGTAGACGCCGTTCCCTTTTGCGCAAGCCTCATTTACGGCATCGAGCATCGGGATGGCGTGAAGCTCCCGAGCCTCCGGATGCTCGGCGTGGTCGGGTTCGTGGCGCTCGCGGCCGTCGCGACGGCCCTTGGATGTCCGTTCTTCCGGAACCCAGGAAACTTCGCGAGCACGGGCGGCCTGATCGGGTACGTCCGATACGTCGTCGACGTCCACCGAAAGCCCTGACCCTCCTCGGATTGCGTCGTGCGACGGTTAGGGTCCTCCCGAACTGGGGGGAATCCTTCAAGAGGTGACGGGCCGATGGCACGGGCCGGATGGACGCGGGCGCACCCAAGATCACGCTCGACCAAGAGAGCTTCAAGGCCCTCGCCTCCGACGTCCGCGTCGGCATCCTGAAGCGCCTCGACGTGCGGCGCGAGACGGTCACGGACCTGAGCAACCTGATCGCGCTGAGCAAGCCGACCCTCCTCGAGCACCTCGAGAAGCTGCAGAACGCGGGGCTCGTCAAGCGGGTGGACGAGGGCCGGAAATGGATCTACTACGAGCTCTCGGACAAAGGCCGGAAGATCCTGCATCCGGAGCGCGTCGCGATCACGCTCGCCTTGTCGGCCGCCGTGGTCCTCGCGATGATCGGCGCGGCGTACGTGCTCCTGTCGATGTCGGCCCAGATGGCGGCCCCAGCAAGGCTCGCGAATGAAACCGCAATCCCCAATGCGTTGCAGAGCGCCGCGACGGGCCTCGCCTTGGTGGTCTTCCCGTTCGTCCTCTCCGCCTTCTGCGTCGTCGTGGCTCTGGGCCTCCGGGTCTATGGCGAGCACCGGCGGGAGCGGTTCTTCGAGCAACTCGGCGCGGCCTAGCCGCCTCCGGGTCGATTCCGAGTCGACCGGACTCCGGGAAACCGTTATGAACGGTGACCGCCTTCGCAGCGACGTGCCTTGGCTCCGGCGGGGGAGGCCCGCGTGGGCGGTCCCCGTGCTCCTGTTCCTCGCCGTCCTGCTCGCCGCCGCGCTCGCCTTCAACCTCGCGAACCTCGAGGCGGGCGGGGAGGCGGCCCCCGCCTTGCCGACGGGGACGAGCCCGGGGTCCCTGCTCCCCCTCGATCCGGTCTACGTGGACGTGCTGATGGTCGGCTTCGCGGGGGTGGCGCTCGCGGGGATCATCTACCTGCTGGTCGCGAACCGGCCGCGTGGCCGTCGGAAGGGGAAGCGGTCCTCGTGGTGGGAGATCGTGTCGTCGATTCTCGGGGTCGTGATCATGATCGCGTTGATCCTCGCCTGGCCGCGGGCGCTCCGGACCTTCCGGTCGGACAATGCGACGGCCAATTCGACGGTCGGCACGGCAGGCCCGGGAGGCGTGGCGGACTGGCCCGCTTCCGTGGGCGCACCCATCGGGATGTTCCTCATCGTCGCCGTCCTCCTGACGATCGTCGCGGTGATTTACCTCCTGCGCCGGAACGCCGCTCTCTTCGATCGCGCCGAGGAGGGCGTCGGGCCCCGGGCCGAGCGGAAGCAAGCCGCCGAGGCCGTGCAAGCGACGATTGCGGAGCTCGAGATTGGCGCGGACGTCCGGACCGCGATCCTGGCCTGCTTCCAGCGGTTCTGCCGCCTCCTCGGCGCACGCGGGATCACGGAGCAAGAAGCCTTCACCCCGCGGGAGCTCGAACGCGTCGCCGTCGACCGGCTCCGCGTCTCGGCGGACGCATCGGAGACGCTGACCTCCCTGTTCGAGGAGGCGCGGTACAGCGAGCACGCGCTCCGAGAGGCGGATCGCGCACGAGCGATCGACAGCCTCGCCGGGATCCGGGCGGCCTTGGAGGCGTGAGTTGCTCCGGCAGCCGCTTCCCGCGACGATGGGCCAACTTCGCGTCCCCGAGTCCGCAGACTCGCCGCAGAGGACGCGGTCGGAGACGATCGCGCTCATCGTCCTCGCCGTGACCATCGGCGTGCTCCTGTATCTCGCGGGGTTCAGCGGCTCGACGCAATGGATCCTCGGCGTCACGTCCCTGACCGTCTTCGCACTCTTCGCGTCGATCCTCATCCTCCGGCGGACCGCGGAGCCGGCTCCGCTCGTCGGTGCGGCCGCGCCCGAGGCCACGCACGGGGGCGAGTTCGAGTCGCTCGCCGCCGCGGTGAAACGCGCTTCCCGCGGGCTCGTGTACAGCCAGGTCCAGGTC
>VBMM01000077.1 GCA_005878415.1 Methanobacteriota archaeon | reverse complement strand
ATCGGGGAGGGGAACGGCCGTATGATGATCGCGTCGGAGAGCGTCGTGTTCGATGCGCTCGGGTTGAAGTTCATCCGGGACCTGAAGCCGGGGGAGATCGTCGAACTGCGGCCTGACGGCTTCGAGTCGATGCGTCTCCCGCATCCGAACCACACCGCACACTGCATGTTCGAGTGGGTCTACTTCGCGCGGCCGGACAGCGTCCTCGACGAGCGGCTCGTGTACGACGCCCGCGTGAAGATCGGCGAGCAGCTCGCGAAGGAGTATCCGGTCGAAGCCGACATCATCGTCCCGGTGCCCGAGTCGGGCCGCGCGCAGGCGCAGGGCTACGCGCAGGTCGCAGGACTTCCGGTCGTCGAAGGGCTGATCAAGAACCGGTACATCGAGCGCACGTTCATCATGCCGGACCAGCAGGACCGCGAGATTGGCGTCATGCTCAAGTTGAACCCCATCCGATCGGCGGTGAAGAACAAGCGGATCGTCCTGATCGACGATTCCATCGTCCGGGGCACGACGATCCGCAAGATCGTCCAGATCCTGCGGCAAGCCGGCGCGAAGGAGGTCCACGTGCGCATCGGCTGCCCGCCGATCCGATTCCCATGCTACCTCGGTATCGACATGAAGACGCGGGATCAGTTCATCGCGAATCAGAAGACTCCATCGGAGGTCGCCGAGTTCATCACCGCGGATTCGCTCGGATACCTGTCCCTCAAGGGACTCATCGCGGCGCTCAAGCACTCACGGGATGACGTCTGCCTCGGTTGCCTCGTCGGCGAGTACCCCGTTCCGATTCCTGGGGAGAAACTTCGGCGGGAGAAGCCGCTGGAGATGTTCGCGGAGTCCGTGAGGAAGCCGCCGGAGAAGAAGGCGAAGGCGGCGGCCTGATGTCCTTCCGGGACCACGGTCCCGTGCATCGCCCGGCACGTTAGGAGGCGGACGGCGATGGCGTACATCACGCGAGAGCTGAGCCCGCGAACCTTCCGCGATTTCGCGGCGCTCGCGGTCCAGCAGGGGGAATGCTGGTGCATCTTCTACCAGCGGCCGAGGCCCGTCGGGCGCAGGCTGTCGGCGGGACAACGGAGCGCGCTGAATCGAAAGGATAAGGAGGGACTCGTCCGAGAGAGGCGCTCCCATGCGGTCCTCGTCTACGACGGCAAGACCCCGATCGGTTGGTGTCAATATGGGAGGCGGGAGGAACTCCCGAGAATCGACGCGCGACGCACGTACCGCGAGGCGGCCGCGCCCGACAACACGGAGACGCTGTGGCGAATCACCTGCTTCTTCGTGGCGAGGAGCCATCGAGGGAAGGGAGTCGCGAAGTTCGCGCTGCACGCCGCACTCGATTCAATCCGGAGACAGGGAGGCGGGACCGTCGAGGCGTTTCCCGTGGTGTCGGAGAAGATGGCCGCGGTCCCGGAATGGCGGTGGTTCGGCACCCTCGGCATGTTCCGACGAGAGGGTTTCAAGACCGTCGCTCCGCTAGGGACGAGCGGAGTCCTGATGCGGAGGCGGATTGCTCCGTAGCCGACCAAACACGGGAGACAGCGAGCCGGGAAACCTTAATACGAAAGGCAATGTACTCGGCGCTCGCGGGCCGGTAGATCAGCTGGAAGATCGCTATCTTGGCATGGTAGAGGCCGTGGGTTCAAATCCCACCCGGTCCACTCTCACCGATTCCGCCCGAGTTTCTCTAAGTAGTCCGATAGGGCCTTCCGGCTCGAATACCAGTCGCCTTCTATCTTAACTGCCGCGAGGACGCCCTGACGGGCCCTCAGAGACAGGTACTCCTGGGAATAACGGGAACGTCTCGCCAGGACACGCAACGGCACGAGCGCGCGTTCGGGCTCCACGGCCGCAAGGAAACTTGTGAGGCTCTCGTCAAGGGCGCGCAAGACGAAACTGGCAAATGGCAAAAGATCCCCGTCGTCCGCCGCCTGAAGGTACTTGTAATATCGCAGTCGATCGGAGACCCTGAGCACGATCGGAGGGTACCTCGCAGACAGGAGGGCGAGGTTTGCGGCAAGCCTAGCGACCCGCCCGTTCCCATCGAGGAATGGATGGACATAAGCAATCCGATGGTGCAAGTAAATGCTTCGGAGCACGGGTTCCTGGATTGCTGGGATTTCTGCGAACGCTGCATCGAGCAGAGGGACGATCTTCGCGGGCTGCGGCGGGATGTGTCGGGCTCCACCGATCCAAACCTGCTCCGTCCTGTACCGACCGGCGGATTCGAGGATACCTCGGGTGATCATCTCGTGCAGTTGCTGGATCAGCGCATGGTCGACGCGCAACCGGGGTTTCGCGAGATCCCACACCCACTCAAAGGCCCTCGCATTGTTCGTGGCCTCCAGATGATCACGGAGACTCTTTCCGCCGATCGTAATCCCCTCTTCAAGGACCAGCCTGGTTTCCTTGAGGGTGAGGGAGTTTCCTTCGATGGCATTGCTATGGTATGTGTGGAGGACTCGTAGCTGGTCGCGCAGCGCCTTGACAGCATCGGCGGGTAGCGGGCGGTGGGCGTCCAAGTCACGCAAGCTACCGCGGACACGCTCCCAGACGATGGGCGGCAAGTCGGCGACGGATATCGGTATCGGCATTGTCTCCAAGTATCCGATATGAGGCCCCGATATATATCGGTATCGGCTGCATCGGGCCACCATCCGATATGCCGAACCTAAAGATGCCTCTGCGTTGCCGCGATTTGGGAACCCATCCTCGCGTTCTGGTGCAGGGTCGAAACTCGGGGTTCAAATCCCACTCGGTCCACTTTTCGCTGAAAGGCACCATCGCTGCCGTCTTGAACAGGCTGCGGACCGCGGGGTCCTGCGGGCCCACACAACGGGGGCGAGGACTGCAGCGAAGGTAGGCATAAATAGAGCGAGCAAGGTCGGAGTACCCATGCCGGGATGGAAAGCGGTTCCCCCGAAGGACGACCACGGGTACCTCGACCTGATGTCCAGGGCGATCTTCAGCGCGGGCTTGAATTGGCGAATGGTTGAGAAGAAGTGGCCCCACTTTCGAAAGGCGTTTCGTGATTTCTCACCCGAGAAGGTCGCGCGGCTATCGGAGCGCGACATCCGGGCGCTGATGCAAGATCCAGGAATCGTCCGGAACGAAAAGAAGATCCGCGCGACGGTCGAGAACGCCAGGACGATTTTGGACTTGGCGAAGGAGCACGGTTCGGTGAAGGGGTACATCGCCGGCTTCGGGAAGCGCGAAGGGAAGCTCCTCGAGGATCTCCAATACAAGTTCAAGCACATCGGCCCCGCGACCGCCCGAGTGTTCCTCTGGTCGGTCGGATACCCCCTCACTCCTAACGAAGACGAGAAGCGGTGGATGAAGGGCCACCCGGAGCACGACTAGCACCAACCCAGCGTGCGATATCGCTTCGTTTTCTAATCAACGAGCAGAGAACCGCGTACTTCGAGGGGCCGCACGTCGAAGCGACCGCCAGAAACGTAGCCTACTTTGACCGAATGTCGAGCGCGTGCTCCATCGTGTGGTGATAGTGCTCCGGCGGCATCAGGCTCAAGCAGGCTCGTTCCACGACTTCGCTCAGCGCGGGATGGATATGCATGCCCTCGCGCACGGGATCGACACTCCGGTCCTTCGTGTACATGAGGTTGATGATCTCCTGAATGAGGACGGACGCCTCCGGTCCGACGATATGGGCGCCCAGGATCGCATGTCCCTCTCGTTCGACCAGGACCTTTACGAAGTAGTCCTTCACGTCCATCGCCTCGCCCTTCGCGGTATCTTGGTACTGGTAGAAGCCGATCAGGACGTTCGCGGCCCCGAACTGCTTGACGGCCTCCGCTTCTTTCAGGCCGACGCTCGCGACCTCGGGGTCGGTGAACACGGCATGCGGGACCGCATGGTAGTCCACCTTCTGTTTCTCCCCCCCGAGGACGTTGTAGTACAGGACCCGCGCGTCGTAGTTCGCCTTGTGCTTGAATGGAAATTTCCCGGTGGCGTCCCCCAGCGCCCAGACGTTCGGTTGGGACGTCGCGAGATACTCGTCCGTCACGATCCAACCGTTCGCATCGGTCGTGATTCCCGCGCGTTCCGGGTGGAGGGTCGTGACCGGGCCGCGGCCGGCGGCCACGAGAATCTCATCGGCCACGACGACGGTTTCCTTCTTCCTCGCCCGATCCCGCGCTCTAAGGCGCTTCCCCTCGCGGGTTCGGGTCACCTCGACGACCTCGTGATTCGTCTCAATCCGCATCACCTCGCTCAGGTGTTTTCGGGCGACTAGGGAGATTTCGGGTTCCTCGTCCGGAAGGAACTGGGGATTCCTCCCCAGGATCGTGACGGCCGCGCCCATCGCCGCCAGGAAGAATCCGTACTCCGCGGCGATATACCCACCTCCGATCACTGCGACCCGCGGTGGGAGCTTCCGAATTCCGAGGACCGTGTCGCTCGTGAGGTATCCGGCCTCCGCCAGGCCCGGGATCTGCGGGATGATCGGTTCCGAACCGGCGCCGAGGAGGATCTTGGATCCCTTGATTTCGGTGCCGTCGACGCGCATCGTGTAGGGCGCCGTGAATTCTGCGGGGCTGTGGAAGTAGTCGATGTTCTCGGAGCCCGACAGCCCCTTTCGGATCTGGTCAATGTCCTTGTGGATCAGGGTATGCATGCGCTCCATCACCTTGACGAAGTCGATGGACCGCAGCTCGACGTCGAGTCCGAAAAGGCCGGCCCGCCTGATCGTTCGAACGAGGTCGGCGGGATAGAGAAGGATCTTCGAAGGGATGCACCCGCGCGTGAGGCAGATCCCTCCCGGCTCGTCCTTGTCGATGACCGCGACCTTGACCCGTGGATTTTCTTCGATCATGGCCTCCACCACCGCCATGACCGATCCCGTGCCGACCGTAATGACGTCGTACTGTTTCATCCACTCCCTCCGGGGACTGGTGATAGGTAGAACCCTGACTCTCAAGAACCATTGCACTCCCGGCCCGAGTTCGTCTGTGAACACCGAGGCCCGCGAGTTGCACGCTAAGATCTAGAGCACCGCTTCGAGCGCGACGGATATGAGGAACGCCCAGAAACCCCCGAACGCCAATTGGAAGACCCCGATCGGATCCCCGCCAAGCCAAAACCTTGCCCACATGGTTGCTGACGGCTCCAAGTCCTTCCGATCGAAAACCTCCCGGAATCCCCGCAGAACGCGAAGCTTCTTGTCCCAATAGTAGAGGACCCTCGCCCTCGAGCTTGTGACCAAGATCCAGCCAACAAGGATGACGATGCCTAGAAACGCGAGAGCCAAGGCTATGGTCGGGTTACTGAAGACAGTAGTTGCTGCGACCGCCGCAGTGAAGGTCTCTGCCACGAGGAACTGCTGTCGGTAGGCCTGAAGGAGCGCGTCCTGATGAGAGAATTCGGCGAGGATGTCGCGATCGGACAACGTACTCATTCCCTCCGGTGCGGTCTCGTCCACCGTTCTCTTGCCTTCCGCCAAGGGATTCTTCTCCACCAATCTTCCCCCTTCACTGGGCCGGGAAAACGGCCATCCGGCTATAAAGCGGTCACCGCGCACCGCACAGGGGGACGTCGCCCGTCGACCAACGGACCTCCTTCCGTGCCGATTCGATAGGCATGCCGGATACCTCCTCCTCGACCGCGTCTTTGACCTCGGACTCCAACGGTCGCCGCGCCCGCACCGTGACTCGGCCCACCTGCCGACGCCAAGTACCGAGGATCTCCCCGTTCACCATGAGCGCACCCGGCCACACGGACTTGGGCCACAGTTCGGAT
The DNA here is from genome assembly GCA_005878415.1 of Methanobacteriota archaeon. Classification (GTDB taxonomy): domain Archaea; phylum Thermoplasmatota; class Thermoplasmata; order RBG-16-68-12; family RBG-16-68-12; genus RBG-16-68-12. The sequence goes on along the minus strand of VBMM01000077.1, from coordinate 1,262 downwards.
CGCAATCGTGGCTGCGGGACGATCAACGCCCGGTCCGCGGACGCCAGATATGGGTCTCCGGGCGGCAGCAGGCGCACCGTTTCAACTTGCACCGCACGTTCCAACTTGGAGAGGTCAGTTCGAAGGACCCACCGCTTCAGACCTTCGAGTTCGACCTCGGTCAGTTCCTTTTCGAGAGAACGGAACGTCTGCTCCGCGTCGGAAAGCTCCCCGCGTGTGGCTGAGCCGAAGGATCCAGCCCACCCGCCCGTCCACCAGGCGAATTCCTTGGGCGTCGAAGGCCCAACGGACCGCAGGAACCGACGCGCCAGCTCGAGGCGAGCGGGTTCCGGCGCCTCGGTCGGAGGTTCGACAAGCCGCCACGATGTCGTGGCTCCATCCCATTCGATCCTCACGGCGCCGGTCATCGACGCGATTCGCAACTCGCGGAAATTCACCTCAGCTGCTCGCGCGGAGACGGCGCGTCCCGGCCGAGCCTGTCGAGTGCGGAATCCACGCTTCGTTTTTTCGGCGGCGGCTTTCACGGAAGCTTCCAGAACGGGATTGCGCGGGAGACGGCCCAGCGTGAAGACGGCCACATCGTGACTCGGTACGACGTACACGGCGCCCCGTGGGCCCCATACCTGGACGAACCGGGAGTCCTTCCAAGCGGACGGCGATACATCCGTTACGCGCGCGTGGAGCGCCAAGACCGCGGATCGCGGAGAGCTGTCTTGAAATCCCGCGAACGCGGCCTCGACGAGTCGCTTCCGCGGCAGGCGCCTGTGGAGGTACGTGGCGCGCTGTCGGAACCCAAGCACGTTCTCGCGCGTGATCGAAGGAACCGCCATCGTCGGCCGCGAGCAAAGGCAATGCGCCGCCTTAAGCAAGTCGGACTGTCCGCGCGAGTCCCCGAACTCTCGCTTGCAGGTAGCCTGTTCAGATCCGGCACGGTCTCTCGGACGTCTGCGCCGGCAGCGTCAACCCGAGCGTCAAGGCTTAAGTTCAGGCATCGATTCCCGGAGCTCCGCCTGGAAGGGGATGTGAACATGGGAATCGTTGAGCTGAAGAGCCCCGAGGGGTCCGTGCAAGGATACATTGCAGTCCCCAAGAAAGGAAAGGGGCCTGGCCTCCTCGTCCTCCACGCCTGGTGGGGGTTGAACGATTTTTTCAAGGAACTCTGCGATCGCTTGGCAACGGCCGGATTCGTTGCGTTCGCTCCCGACCTGTACGGAGGCGCGACCGCGTCGACAAGAGACGGGGCCAAGGCCCTGATGTCGAAA
>VBMM01000076.1 GCA_005878415.1 Methanobacteriota archaeon | reverse complement strand
GTCGTCGATGGTTCGTTCGAGAAGGTGAAGACGGACCACACCGCCTCCGGACTCCCGGTGGTGCTTGGCGGTGCCGGCTGGATCGAGTGCCGGACGGTCGACATCCTGGAGCGTGGGGACCATCGCATCGCATTGGCCGATGTCGTGGACATCCACCAGGGGCGCGGCAAGCTGATGCCGCTCGATGCCCTCAAGTGGCACTACGGCGGCTGAGACCTCGCGGGCCCACGGCGACGGAGTTCATTAGCCGAGGCTCCATCCCCCGGTCATGTCTGGATTTCCGGAGATCGTCCGCCGACTCCCCGAGGCGGAAGCGCCGTTTCGCGGCATCACGCTCCGCCTGTTGCAGGGCCCGACGGCCTGCGCGACGTTCGTCGAGGCGATGCAAGACTCCGAGGTGCCGGAGCACTCCCACGGCGCCCAATGGGGGGTCGTCGTCGCCGGGGAACTCGTCTTGACGATCGGCGGGAAGACGCGCGTCCTGGGGCCGGGGGAGGACTACCTGGTGCCGGCCGGCGTGCCGCATTCGGCGACGCTCAAAGCGGGCGTGCGGGTGATCGACTTCTTCGATGATCCGAACCGGTATCGACCGCGGCGATCGTGAGTCGCGGGACTGCTCGGGAAACGCGTGTGCATCGATTCGGGGTTTGTCAAATCGGCCTCGCGACCAAATCTATTAATACGCTCGCGGCCGTTGAAACACGTCAGACAAAGGTCCGACCCGCGGACCTTGCTGGGATGGGCATGGGACTCCTTCGTTTGCTCCTCTGGCCGCTCCGGATGGACCGGAAGCCGGAGGAACGCGATCCGCCCCGCCGCCGGCGCACGTCGCGCGGGGTGCGTGAGAGCCGCCATCCGGGCGTCTACCGGATCGAAGTGGACGGCGAGGCGAACCGTTTCCACGGCGATGGGCCTCCGTTCTCCTTCTGGTCGTCCTCCCGGATCATCCTCATCCTCTCCTTCCTGCTGTGGTGGGTCCAGCCTGCGGGTCCGATGATCGCGGGCTTCGTCGGCGGCCGCCGCTCCGGCTCGCCGATGAAGGGCGTGACGGCGGCCCTGCTGCCCGTCATCACGATATACGTCGCGAACGCGGCGTATGCGCACAACTTCGCGTCCCGGCAGATCGACTTCGTGGCTTCGCTCCCTCTAGTCGTGAGCGACGCGGTGTCGAGCATCCTGCCGTTTCTGCTGCCGTACAAGGAGTTCATGGTCGCCTACATGCAGGGGTTCGTCCAGGCGCTGACCACGACGTTCGGCATGGGCACGAACGGATACCTCATGGTCATCATCTTCGCGTACATCGGCGGCTTGATCGCGGAGCAGACGCGACGGGAGCTGACTTTCGGGTCCGGGTCCGGATCCTCGGTCGGAGTGAATTTCGTCCAGCCTCTGCTCGGCGCGCGACCCTACGTCGACGAGGAAGAGGAGTCGTACGAGGACGACGAGGAGATCGTGCGGTCTCGGCGCCCGGTCCGAGCACACGCCCATGGCCACGCCCGCCCGATCGTCGTCCCGGAGGCCCGGCGGCGACGCCATCGCGGTCCCTCGGACCGCCTCGACGACTATCGGTCCCTGCCCGCGGAAGTGCTCGACATGCAGGGCCGTCACGCGACCCGCCTCCGTCGTCGCCCGGACGATGACGAAGAGGACGAGGACGACGACCGCGAGGTCGTCGAGGTGCGCATGCATCGATCCGGTCGCGCCCACGACGACGATCGGCGCGCCCGCCACCACGGGGCCCGGGCGAGGGCCGAGGACGACGAGGACGAGGAGCCGCCGGAGCGGGAGACCCGCCCCGCTCGGCTGCGCAGCCAGGCGGAGGAGCGCGCGATCCAGCGGTTCGTCGAGCGCGCCCTCAAGAATTACGATCACTCGAAGCTCTGAGCGACAACCTTTTTACCGCACGGTCCTCTGACTGTTCCCGCTCCCGATGTTCTGCCCGAAATGCAGCTCGCTCATGTTTCCCACGAAGGGGAAGGTCCATTGCAACTCGTGCGGCTACGAGCGGTCCCTGTCCGGTAAGGACGCGACCGTGACGAAGGTCGCGCGGGCGGGGAAGGAGAAGCCCGCGGAGACGCTCGTCCTCGACGAGATCACGGAGACGCTCCCGAAGACCCGCGTCGAGTGCCCGAAGTGCGGCCACTACGAGGCATTCTGGGTGATGCGGCAGACCCGCGCCGCGGACGAGCCGACGACCCGGATCTATCGGTGCGTGAAGTGCGGCCACACCTGGCGGGAATACTGAGCGAAGTCCCGGGAACCTTTATTATCGTCCATAGGATTGCGGACCGAAATTCATGGGGGAGCGGGAATTGTTCGAGGCGAAGGTCAAGGCAGACATCCTCAAGGAGGTGGTCGACGTGGTATCGACGCTCGTCGATGAAGCGAAATTCAACGTCGGCAAGGACTCCGTCGTCGTCAAGGCCGTCGACCCCGCGCACGTCGCGATGGTCGACCTGTCCTTGGACCGGGGGGCCTTCGAGTCCTTCAAGGCGGACGAAGGCGAGCTGGGGATCGACATGGACAAGATGAAGGAGATCCTCCGTCTAGCGAAGGCCGGGGAGACGATCTCCCTGAGCCACGACGAGGACAAGAACCGGCTCGTCGTGACGGTCGGCAACACGACCCGGCGGATGGCGCTGGTCGACACGGCGGGCATGAGCGACCCGAAGGTGCCGAGCCTCAACCTCCCCGCGAAGGTCGTCGTGCGGACCGACGAGCTGCGCCAGGCGATCCGCGCATCGGAGAGCATCAGCGACCACATCGCGCTCAAGGCCTCGCCGGAGGGATTCGAGATCGTGTCGGAGGGCGACACGGACAACGTCTCGCATATGGTCCCGAAGGACCTGCTCGAGGAGATTCAGACGAAGGAGGCGGTGCGCTCCCTGTTCCCCCTCGACTACTTCTCGAACATGGTGAAAGCGATCAGCTCCGCGCCCAATGTCTCGCTGTTCCTGGGCTCCGACTATCCCGTGAAGATGGAGTTCAAGATCGCGGGCGGCAAAGGCGACGTAAAATTTCTCCTCGCTCCGAGAATCGAATCGGATTGATGGTGCTGCGCTGCCCCGGAGTGCAGGGCTTGTCGATGGTCGCCGGAATTCACGCGACATGTAGTCGATAATTGCTTCGTCGCTTGCGATCTCCCCGTGACATGCTACGAGGAGAGATTTTCGCGTATCTCGCAGGGCTGGTGGACGGCGACGGTCACACGCCGAACGCGAGTCTGAGCGCGGCGTAGGCGGCCATCCCGACGGCCGCCGACGCCGGGATTGTGATGATCCACGCCCACACGATGCGGCGGGCGACGCCCCATCGCACCGCGGAGAGACGCTTCGTCGCCCCGACACCCATGATCGCCGACGCGATCACATGCGTCGTGCTTACCGGGATGCCGGCGAGTGCGGTGCTCGCGAGCGCGATGCCGCCGCCGGTCTCCGCGGAGAAGCCTTGCCACGGCCGGAGGGCTGTGACGCGCTGCGACATCGTCCGAACGATCCGCCATCCCCCGAAGAACGTGCCCAACGAAATCGAGGCGTGCGCGCCGAGGATCACCCAGAAAGGGACATGGAACTCCCCCGCCGACGGCCCCCACGGCGGCCCGATTGCGGCCACGAAGAGGATGAGCGTGATGATGCCCATCCCTTTCTGCGCGTCGTTCGTGCCGTGCGTCACGCTGTAGAAGAAGCTCGAGACGAGCTGCAATCGCTTGAACTCGTGATTCACCCGCGACGGGGTCGACCTTCGGAACACGCGGATCACGAGGAGGGCGAGCCCGAAGGCAAACAGGAGCCCGACGAGCGGAGCGGCCACCATGTACACGACGATCTGCACGAGGCCTTTGAGGAGGATCCGTCCCAGGACGATGGACGGCAGGAGGCCGGCGATGAGTCCGGCCAGTAGGAGGGCCCCGATCGAAGGCCGATCCTTCCGGATGACGCCGACGAGGAAAAGAGCGCCCACGCCAACGCCGAACGCGATGCCCGACCAGACGAGGAAGAGCACCATGTTCCCCTCGCTCGGCAGGATGACGGCGCCCGGGCCGGCCGCCAAGAGCGTGGCGCCAACGAGGCCCCCGATCAGGGCGTGGCTGCTGGACGTCGGGAGCCCCCAGAGCCAGGTGACCAGGTCCCACACGATCGCACCGAGCACGCCACCCATGATGATCGCGATCGAATGAAGGAACTGCGCCTCGCTGAGCGGGAGCGCGTTCATCCCGAGGACGCTCGTGTCGATGATGCCCCGGCCGATCGTCTCCGCAATGGCGTTCGTGATGAAGACCATCCCCACGAAGTTCCCGACCGCCGCCATCGCGACCGCCTTCGTGGGCGTGAGGACCTTCGTCGCGACGATGGTCGCGATCGCGTTCGCCGCGTCGTGGAATCCATTGAAGAAGTCGAAGGAGAAGACCACGAGGATCGCAATCAGGATGATCTCGAGGGACACCATCGTCTCTTCCGGGATCGAACGTGTCCCGGACCTCTCACTGGTTCTTCGCCACGATGTCGCTCAGGACGTTCGCGACATCTTCGCAGTAGTCCGTTGCCTGCTCGAGCCGTTCCGTGATCTCCTTCAGTTTGATGATTCGAATCGGGTCGGGGTCCTTGAACAGCGCGGCGATGGAGTTGTTCATGAGGTCGTCCGCGACGTTCTCGAGGTGATGGACCTCGACGGCGATCCGCTCGACCTCGTCCCCCTGTTTCATGTCGCGGATCATGCCGACGGCCTTCTTCAGGAGCAGCGTGGACTGCGCGATCACGTCGGCGAGCTCGATCATCGCTTCGGTCGGTTGCTCGACCTCGTACAGATACAGCCGGTTCGCGGCCGCATCGATCATGTCGAGGATGTTGTCCAGCGAACTCGCGAGGGACTGGATGTCCTCGCGGTCGATGGGCGTGATGAAGGTCCGGTTCAGGGCCTCGAAGACGTCGTGCGTGAGGTCGTCGCCGCGATGCTCGATGTCCTTGATCGAACGTCGCTTCGCAGGGACATTCTGGAAATGCCGGACCATGTCCAGCAGCGCGACCGCTCCGTCGTTCACGGTGGACGCGACCCCTTCGAGGAGATCGAAGAACCGACGTTCCTGCGGAATGATCCACTCTTTCAAGCCCAACGCTCCACCCCCGGGTGGCCCGCGGTAGTTCTGGAATCCTCATTAAGGTGTCGAAACCGCCGGCCCGATTACTCCTCGCCCATGTCCACGCCCGACGCCTCGAGTTGCGCCATCAGCTGCTTCCGCATCTTGCGGTTCCCCGCGAAGCCCTTGATCGCCTTGCGAGACGTCTCGTAGTTCCGCAGGAGCTCCTTCACCTCCCGCGGCGAGACGCCGGCTCCTCGCGCGATACGCTGTACGCGAGACGACTTCACCTTCTTCGGATCCGTCATCTCCGCGTCCGTCATCGAGTCCATGATGATCTTGAACCGGCGGAGACGGGCCTGGGTCGACTCCATGTCCGAGTCCTTCATCTTGCCCGCGACCCCGGGGATCAGGGAGGCGAGCTTCCGCATCGGGCCCATGTCCGTGAGCATCTCGATCTGTTCGTACATCTCGTGGAGCGTGAACTTGCCCGCCATGATCTTCTTCGTCAGCGCCTCGGCCTTCTGCGCATCGATCGCCTCCTGCGCGTGCTCGAGGAGCGTCTCGAGGTCCCCCATCCCCAGGAGGCGGGAGATGAACCGAGGGGGCTCGAACTTCTCGAGGTCGTCGATCTTCTCCCCGACCCCGATGAAGACGATGGGCGCCTTCACCTCCGCGACGGCGGAGAGCGCGCCGCCGCCCTTTGCGGTCCCATCGAGTTTGGTCACGATGACGCCCGTGATCGCGACGGCCTCGTGGAACGCCTTCGCCTGCGGTCCGGCCTGCTGGCCGACGGTCGCATCGAGGACGAGGAGCCGTTCGTCCGCCTGGACGGCCTTGCCCACCGACTCGATCTCCTTGATCAGGTCCGGCTCGAGCGCGTGCCGCCCGGACGAGTCGACGATGATCACGTCGATGCCCTCGAGCGCCTTGACGCCGGCCTTGGCGATCTTGACCGCGTCTTTCGCGGCCGGGTCGCCGTAGAAGCCCGCGTTGATCTGCGCCGCGAGCTGCTTGAGCTGGTCGTACGCGGCGGGTCGGTGCACGTCCGCAGCGACGAGGCCGACGGACAGCCCCTTCTTCTGGAAGTACTTCGCGAGCTTCCCCGCGGTGGTCGTCTTGCCTTGGCCGTGTGCTCGCGGGGGCTCATGCCCGGCGGAGGCGTCTCATCGAGCGCCCGCCGATGGAGTTCCCGGGTGATCGACAGGGAGAGCTGGACGTTCACGTCCGCTTGGATGAGCGCCCGCTGGATGTCCCGGACGATCTCCTTGATGAGGGCCTCGTCGATGTAGCTCGCTCCGGCGATCTTGCGGAGCGCCGCACGCAGGGAGTCGCCGAGCTTCTCGAGGACCATGTCGGACCGCCAAGTCGCTCGGGGGGTCTTAAGCTTCGCTCCCGCGAGCCCCGTCAACAATGCGAAAGATACTAGCGATTCCGTGCGTTTCCAAGCGAATCGTGGAAGGAAACGTCCCCCCGAGTTCCCCATCCGGCGGCCGGAAGCGCCCACGCCGACTCCTGGCTTGGGGCGATCGTCGGACCCGGCGAATCATCGCGGGGATTCTTGCGGCGATCGTCCTCCTCGCGATTTACTTCGCCTTCTTTTACGACACCACGCCCTCCTTGCCGCTTCGTGCCGGAACGGCCTTCCGCCTTTCGAAGACGTTCGTCGCCCCGCTGCCCCTCTGTCCGTTCGACCCATCGCAAGGGAACGAGACGGGGTACGCTCCGGCCGCCGCGTACTCGTGGACCGCGTACCAATTTAGGGTTTCGGGGACGTGGATGCGAATCCAGGGGGCCTGGTCGTCGAACTACCGGGTGTTCGCGTTCCTCGCGTCCGATCCGTTGAACCCGGAGTACTTTCGGAATATGGCGTGTCCTCTCCTTCCGGTGAAGGTGACGACGGCCGCCTCGCCCTACCTAGAATCGGTGGTGAGGCAGGACAACATGACTGGGGGCGCGTACACCTTCACGGCACGGTTCTACGTGGTGTTCTTTTCCATGTACCCAGCAGACGTCGCGGTCATTCAAGACATCGTGGCCGAATCCGGCGGTCACGGATATCTGGATTGATTCAGCGCTCCTCGCAGTGGCGCGGTTCATTCTCGGGTTCGAAAGTGGGACGAGCGACGCATCATCGCGGAGAGGCTGTGACGCTCGCATCAGTCAGTTGCGCTAAAAAGGAAGGGAGACCTACCCTTAGCATCAAGTATGGAGGATCCCTCGAAACGCGCGATTTCGGTACAAGAAGGTACCAGAGGGTGCGCGAAAGGTAACCGAAAGTATCGGAAAGAACGCATTCATGGCTTCCCTCCCTCTCGACTGACCCTCCACCCGCGAGCGGAGATGCGACTCGTCCTCAGGGAAAACGCAGGTCGCTACCGCACTCTTAATGAGAGTCGATTCCTCGAGATGGTCAGGCGACTCAAGGCCCAGGGAGTCGCGCTACAGGTAGTTCGCAAGTAGCGACTGAGCGTTGCCACTCCACCGGCGGCCAGAGAATCGTCACGAGACCTTTTTAGCTCTCACATTAACTATGAAAGCTCGCAATTGATTCCGACCGAGCTAGTTTAATGTAGGCCGGCGCACCCTTTGCAACCCGCAATGGCTAGCGGTCTGCGAATAGTCCTCACGTTCATTCAGGAGACTTTCTTGCATCCGACCGAGGATTCACTAGTCGATCTACGGACAGGAAGGGTTCTCGCTCGGGGCAAATCTAGACTGATTCCCGCCGAGGGATTTGGGGACCGAGCGGAGGACGCACTTAGACCGCGAGAATTCTGACTGGGAGAACGAGCTTGGCGAGACGAGCCCTGTTCTCGAAATATTTCAAGCTAGTCTTCATTACTTTGGCCCTCATCTTTGTGCTACTCATCATCCTCGCCTTCATTAGTGATTTCGCGGGCAAGAACTCAGCGAATCTCTGGCAATTCGCTGCCTTGGTCGGCGGCTGGATTGGCGGAATGCTCAGCGCGATCGGAATCATACCTACGGATTAACGCAAAGACAGACTTCCAGGATTTGCGTTCGAAACCGATGGCCCGAAGGGCTACGATATTCTCGGATAGAACACTACGTCATGCAGCAAAAAGGAAGGGAGGGCTAGCCTTGTCAGAAGGGATGGGATGCACTCTAACGAACTAGCCCAAAATTCCCCCGGGAATGTATTCTCCGAGCCGTATTTAACACTTTGTAAAACTGACCCCGCGCCCTCTGAAACGCCATCGTTTCGCTTGGACACGAGAGCGGGTTTTCCCGGTGGACAATCGGACAGCGACGTTGCCGCAGGACCGGCCAGTTGCGATCGAGCTACTCACGCGCCGCCCGTGCGCTCCTGCCGCTAAAGATAGCCCGATTTCTGGAGCGTCATGAGGTCGTCGGTCGACAGTTTCTCGCCTTTCTTGAACCGCTCGAAGATCATCTCGGCCTCCCGCTTCGCGTCCACCTCGACGGTCGCCTCGGCGGGCATCCCGCGGCTCTTCATCCAGATCCCGTGGATGATCTTGTCGTAGTCGTGCACCTGGCGGATGTGCTCGATGTGCTTGCGGTGTTCCTCGTCCGCGAGCATCTTCGTCTTGATGAACTCCTCCTGCGCGTGATCGGCTTGCCGCCGGAGCTCGTCGCTCTGCTCGTACAGGGCCGTCATGCGGTCGTGCTCCGCCTGCGCCTGCTCCGCGAGCTCCGACACGCGCTTGTGCGCGTCCTCGGCCCGGTCCCGGGCGGAGCGGAGTTCGTCCTTCATCGTCCGCACGTCCTCGTTCTCTTCGAGGGACTTCTCCAGCTTCTTGACCTCCGCTTGGAGGCGCTGGATCTCCTCGATGAGCGCCCGCTCCTTGTCCACGCTGAGCACGGAGGTCATCTGTCGGAATTCGAGCCGCTTGAGTTCCTGCTGGAGCTTCCCGAGCGGCACGGCTCCGCGCGGCAGCTTCCGCCGTTTCAGGTCCGAGAGGCCGTCCTGGAGCTCGTTCACCCGCCGGTTGAACTTGTCGCGCTCTTCCTTCGCCGCCTTGACCTGGGCGTTCAGCTCGTCCCGCAGGATCCGATGCTGGGTCGCCTCGTCGACGAGGGCCCGCACCTGGGCGTTCAGCGCATCCCGCTTCTCGACCCATTCCCGCGTCTTGTCGTTCAGCTCGTCGCGCCGCCGGCGGTGCCGTTCCGCTTCTTGGTTTTCGCGCTCCCGCTTCAGCTGTAGCTCATCCAGCAACGAAACCCTCTGGCGACCGGCCTGTTGGGTCGTTGCGAAGAGGCGGTCCCCATATAAAACTTCGGTCAACGACCTCCGGCGCTAGAAGGAACACATGCGATAACGGGGTCGTAAGCTCAAATAGCGTCAGATCAATAGGAACATGGTTCCTTGGGCCACGCTCTTGCCGCGTTCGCATGGTTATGCCTCACGCTCTCCGCCCTTTCCTTGGTCGTCCCGGCGGCGGCCTCATCCCAGGGCCTCGGGCCGGATGCGTCGAGCTTCACGCTCGCCCTGAGCGCCGACCGGCTCTCCGCCGAGCGAAACGAGACGATCGGGTTGGCGCTCTACCTGAACGTCACCGGCGGCGGGCAACTCCAGCTCGCGCGCGTGAACGTCACGGTCCAGCCGGATCTCGAGATTGACGTCGCGGCCCTCGGGATGCCGCCGGACTGCTTCGTCACGACGGCGAACACGACCTTCGTCGAATGGCAGTGCACATCCCTTCGCGTGGGCCGGAGCTACGGATGGTCGATCCCCGCGAGCGTCGCGGCGAACGCGACGGCTGGCCGATACCGGACCGCCACGGCGGCCGCACTGGAGATCGGCGGCGGCCCCGCCACGCCCCGCGTCTCCCGCGTCGACGTCTGGATCGTGATCGGCGTCCTGGCCGTGAGCATCGACTCCAACCCATCGACCTCGGTCTTCCAAGGGGACCTGGCGCTCTTCGGGATCAACGTGACGAACTTCATGGACGCGAACGACACCGGGAACGAGACGCGGCTGACGGCGCACAACGTCACGCTGACGTTGGAGCCGAGCCCCTATCTCCAGATCAACGCGAGCACCCCGCTCGTCTACCGCAACTACACCCTCACGCCGCGAAGCTCCGTCATCGTCAGCATCCCCGCGATCGTCAGCGAGGGCGCGCCGATTGGGACCCAGGTGTGGATCAACGCGTCCCTCGTGTACGAGGACGCCACGAACCGGTCGATCGGACCGAAGCTCGCCCGCGGCATCCTGACCGTCGCGGCCCCGCCGCCGTTCCAGAAGAACTTCATCAACCTCATCGTGATCGTCGCGTTCGGAATCCTCACCATCGTCGTCGCGATCGCGCTCAGCGCGGGCCTCGGCGAGCGGCGGATCGTCATCGATGAGGTGTTCCTGATGCACCGGAGCGGGATCCTGATCCAGCACATGGGCCAGGGTCCCGACCTGCGGAAAGACGACGACCTCGTGGCCTCGATGTTCGTCGCGATCCAGGACTTCGTCCGCGACTCGTTCGACACGAAGGCGACCCTCGACGAGATGTCGTTCGGCGGCCGCAAGGCCGCGGTGCTGCGGGGAGAGCACGTCATCCTGGCGGCTCTCACCTCGAAGGGGAACCCGCGATATTTGTTCCCCCAGATGAAGGCGGTCGAGCGCGCGCTCGAGCGAGCGCACGGGCCCGCCCTCGTCGATTGGGATGGGCGCCTGACGAGCCTCGATCAAGTCGGTCCGATCCTGCAGAGTTTCCTCCGCGGCGGCTTCCGGCGGGGCGGCCTCCGCCGGGTCCGGGGGTGGACGAATGCTTGACCCGGATGCCCCCGACGCCCCGGATTCCGGGCCCCCCCGCCGGCGACGGCGGACAGGTACCTTTACGAAGGAGGGACCGAATTCGCGCCGGCCGGAGATGGGACATGGGTCAGCACTGCCGGCGTCAGCCGGGGAGCCCGCCGTGGCGAAGTTCAAGAATCCGGACACGGCCGCCCTCGTCCGGCGTCGCCTGTCCAAGAATTCGGACGACGTCGACGCGTTGTTCGTCCTCGCCGCGATTCGAGTCCGCGGCGGCAAGGTGGCGGAGGGGATCACGATCCTGAACCAGGTCCTGAGGATCGACCCGAAATATCCCGGGGCGTGGCGGTTCAAGGCGACCTTGCACCGGATACAGGGCGAGGACGACGCGGAGCGGACCGCGCAGCGAAAGGCCGACGAGGTGGAGCCGTGAGCGCACCCGGCGACTATACGAAGCTGAAGATCTGCATGGCCGGCGAAGCCGGCGTCGGCAAGACCTCCCTGATCCGCCGCTACGTGCTGGACGAGTTCGACGACCGGTACGTCGCCACGCTCGGCACGAAAATCACGAAGAAGAGCCTGACCGTCCGGCACCCAACCGGTGCCGGGAATGTGCCCGTCGACGTGATCATCTGGGACATCATGGGCACGCCGACCTTGCGGGAACTGCTGAAGGAAGCGTATTACCACGGCGCCCAGGGGATTCTCGCCGTGGCGGACCTCACCCGGCGCAACACGCTCGACGGGCTCGACGCGTGGTCGAGCTCGATCCGCTCCGTCGCGGGTGACATCCCGACGTACGGGGTCGTGAACAAGGAGGACCTGAACCCGCAGGCCTCGATGACGTCGGCGGAGGTCGAGTCGTTCTTCCGCGCCCGGGGCTGGGCGTGGTCGTACGCGAGCGCGAAGAGCGGCCGGGGCGTCGAGGAGATCTTCCAAGGCCTCGTCACGCAACTCGTCGCGGCCCGCGCGTGAATCAGGCGATCCGCCATCGGCGGTGGGCTTCCGCGCCCTTCGTGAAGCAGAAGTGGACCGTGTTGAACTCCTTCCGCATGGAAGCGACGTCGGCCGCAACTTTCTCCGCCGCCTCGCCTTTGACCGCAACGCGGGCGAACAGGTCCGCGACCTCCCGCATCTGCGCCTCCCGCATGCCGAGGCGCGTGAGCTCCTGCGTCCCCAGCCGGACGCCGCTCGGCTTCACGGGGGACGTGTCCCACGGCAGGAGGTTCTTGTTCGTGATGATGTTCGCCTTCTCCAGGTCCGCGGCGACCTTCGCGCCGCCGCCCAGGGCCGCCACGTCCAACGCGATCGCGTGGCTCTCCGTGAAGCCGTGTTTCTCGGCGAGCGCCTTCACCCCGCGCTCATGGAGTGCCTGCGCGAGCGCCTTCGAATTCCGGACGATCTGCTCGGCGTACGCCCGGCCGAATTCCGCGCATTCCGCGAGCGCGATCCCGAGCGCCGCCATCGCGTGCAGGTGATGGTTCGACACGACGCCGGGGAAGACGGCCCGCTGGAGCCTCTTGACGAACTTCTCGTCCTCGGAGTCGGACAGAAGGAGGCCGTGCTGCGGTCCCGGGAGCGTCTTGTGCGTGGACCCCGTGAGGACGTCGGCGCCCTCATGGAGCGGATCCTGGAACTGGCCGCCCGCGATCAGCCCGAGCACGTGCGCGCCGTCGTACCAGACGTCGCAATCGGCCTCCTGGAACGCGTCGCGGAGTTCCTTCAGGGGCGTCGGGAAGAGGAACACGCTCTGGCCGAAGGCGGCGACGCGCGGGCGGACCTGCTTGATCAGCTTCGCCGTCTCGTCGACGTCGATGTTCATCCGGTCCAGGTCGAACGGATAGTTGACGTTGTGCACGCCCCGCATCCCCGCGGCGCCGAACTTCGCGGAGCTGATGTGGGCGCCGTGGCTCAGTGCGACCGACGTCATGATGTCACCGGGCTCGAGGAGCGCGAAGTACACGGCCATGTTCGCGACCGTGCCGCTGATCAGCCGCGGATCCACGTGGCGGACGCGGAAGATCTTCTTCGCGAGGGCGACGACGCGGTCCTCGACCTCGTCGACGTACGTGTTGCCCTGGTAGTATCGCTCGTGCGGCAACCCTTCGGCGTAGCGGTCCCCGAAGTCGGTGAGGAGCATCTCCCGCGCCATCGGGCTGATGATGTTCTCCGACGCGATCATCGGCAGGCATTTCGAGAACCAGGCGTGGTGGCGGTCCACCTGCTCTTCGATGAAGGCGACGTCCTCGTCCATGGCCCGACCTCGGTGAGAAGTGGGGGTCGAGATAAATAGGTTCGGCCGATCGGCCTCTTGCCGCGTCAGAAGCAGCGCGCCTTGCCCGCGACGATCCGGTCCGTGAGCTTGTAGATCTTCGAGAGTTCCTCGTCGATTAGGGACTCCGCGTCCTTCTGGAGCGAGCCGATCTTCGTCCCTTTCTCGGGGATGATCTGCGCGGTGGCTGCCTGCGGCTCGTCGATCGGCGTCCCAATCTGCGAGACGATGCGCACCCACACTTCCTTCACCTTGCCGGGGTGCTCCTTCACGAGCCGCTCTGCGATGTC
>VBMM01000075.1:1955-14892 GCA_005878415.1 Methanobacteriota archaeon | reverse complement strand
CTGTGCCGCAAAAGGTTAATGAGGTTCCCGACCTTCCTCGCGTCCTAGACTGAACCATGGCCGATGTCTCCGGGTCGGAGTCATCCGCGAGGGACCTCGTTCGACCGAGGTGGGCGGCGTTGCGCCCAACCCGCCGCGTTCGCCGACTGCTCCTCCAAACCGGCATGGTGGCTGTCATCGTCATCGCGGTCCTCGCCGGACTTGCATTCGTATTCGGCACGATCATTCTCAAGTATGCCCTGGGCGGGATGGTCATCAGCAGCATCGTGATCGTCGCAGCGATCGGCCTCACGATCCTGTACGGGATTCGGGGGTTTGCCAACTTCGCCTACGGGGATACGATGACTCTCGGGGCGTACATCGCTCTCGTCCTGACGCTGAACGGTGTTTCTCTCATCTGGGGAGCGATCGCCTCTTTCCTCGCCCTCGCTGCCTTCGGGATCGTCCTCGAACTCGCCATCTTTTCCCGCCTCGAGGGCCGCGGGCCGGTCGCCCCACTCGTCGCCTCCGTCGGAATCGGTCTCATCATCCAGAACGGAATCCGTTCCGTCGCGGGTACTCAAAAGTGGCTCTATCCCGTTCCCGCGGTACAGGACATCCCCATCGCCCCGGGCCTCGGGATCCACCCCGTGCGCGGGATCCTTACGCTCGGCGTCGGACTGCTGTTGGTGGTTTCCTCCCACATCCTCCTGAAATACACGAACCTGGGAAAGGCGATGCGCGCAACCGCCGACAACCTCGAACTCGCGAAGGCGACGGGCATCGACACGAAGCACGTGACGTTCGCCGCATGGGCGTTGAGCAGCTCCTTCGCCTCCACCGCGGGGGTTCTCCTGGGCCTCGGAAGCGCCCTCAGCCCGACGATGGGCTTTGAGATCCTCCTACTCGTCTTCGCCGCAGTCATCGTTGGCTGGAGCGTCCGGACGTGATCGGGTTGCAGTTCGGGAGCGCGTACAAGGTGGCCGTTCCTTTTGTCATCTTGATCCTCGTACTGATCTTCCGACCTTGGGGGATCGCCGGTCGGCGACCGGCCTTTGCTCGCCGGGCGTTTTTCATCGAGCGCATCACCCGATCCCTCGGCGAACAGGTCGCAGCCAGGAGTAAGGGAGCGACGAGCAAGGAGGCAATCAAACCGTGACCACAGGCCGTTCGAAGATGTCTGACCGGCCGCCTCCAACGAGCGAAATCCCGTGGAGCGGAATCGTCGTTTTCAGCGTCATTGGAGGCATCGTCCTAATCGGTATATTGTCCGCCGCGATCGCGGGCGCCACACCCAAAGGAATCCTCACGAACCTCGGCTTCTACGTGAGCATCGCGATCGTCTTCGCCATCCTCGCGCTGGGTTTCAACCTTCAGTGGGGATACACCGGGTTGTTCAACGCCGGGATCGCAGGATTCTACCTCATTGGCGCATATGTCGCGGCGTTCGCAATCACGCCGCCGGCCCCTCCGATCATCGTCGGGGGTGTCGTGGTCTTTCCGGGTCATCTCGGCGGCTTTTCGCTACCGCTCCCCGTCGGGATGGTCCTGGCGATGCTCGCTGCCGGCGCGACCGCGGCCGTCGTCGCCGTCCCCGCCCTCCGCCTCCGCGCCGACTACCTCGCGATCGCGACCCTCGCTTTCGCGGTGATCCTCCAGATCGCCACGACGAACTTGCAGTCTATCACCGGCGGGAGTATCGGGATCACGGGGATCCCGCCGCCGATTCAATACGAGGGGACCGACGCGCAGTTCCTGAACGCGATGACGCTCGTTGGAGTCGGGGCCCTCATCCTCCTGGCGTCGATCTTGGTCCTCCAGTTCATGGCGGAATCGCCGTGGGGCCGGGTCTTGCGGGCGATCCGGGAGGACGAGGAGGCGACGATGGCCCTCGGCAAGAACACGTTCAACTACAAGCTTCAGGCGTTCGCCATCGGGGGCGCGCTGATGGGACTCGCCGGCGCCCTGTACGGGGTAACGCTCGGGTACCTCTCACCCGCTTCGAGCTTCGCGCCGTCCGTGACGTTCTCGGTTTGGGTGATGGTAATCGTTGGGGGATCGGGCAACCACAGGGGCGCGATTGTCGGGGCCTTCCTGATCTACGGCATGGAGTGGATTTCGGTCCAAGTGCGGGATCAGGCCGTCCTCGGGCTCGCGGCCAACTACGTCCTGATGCGTGACGTGTTCTTGGGCCTCGGCGTTAATGCGTTGGTGGCCCTCGGGCTCATCTTCGTGCTCGGACGACTCAGGCCAGGATTGGCCTGGGCTCACCCGCTCGCGCTTTGCCGGAGGAGTGCGGTGGTTCGAGGGGTCGTGCTCACTGCGTTTGCGGTCTATGGGGTTGGTTGGGCGTTCATCCTCGTCGAACAATTCGCCCCTTCGGCGGTTGGAGACACCATCTTCTACACCCGGCTCATGTTGATCGGGGTGTTGCTGATCTTGCTCATCGTCTATCGCCCCGAAGGAATCCTCCGTGAGAGGAAACGGGTCTTGAGGTGAGGCATCGGGATGGACGCGAGACCGCTCCTTACGGTGAGTGAGGTCGAGAAGGCCTTCGGCGGGATCCACGCGGTCGACCGCTGCAGCCTCGCCGTACTCCCCAAGACCATCACGGGCTTGATTGGCCCCAACGGGGCGGGGAAGTCTACCTTGTTCAACATCATCGCGGGGCTTTATCGGCCCGATGGCGGGGAGATTCGCTTCAACGGCACACGAATCGACGGCCTTCCGCCGTACGAGATTGTCGACCTTGGACTGACGAAAACCTGGCAGATTCCGCACGAGTTGCGCAACCTCACCGTGCTCGAAAATGTGGTCCTTGCAGCGAAGCACAATTCAGGCGAACACCTGCTGAACTTGTTCGCTCGTCCGCGCCAGGTGAAGGCGGACGAGAAGCAATGGCGCGCCCGAGCGCGAGAGATCCTTAAACTGACGCAACTCGATGGACTGGCGAACGAGCACGCCCGGGCGCTGTCGGGCGGACAGAAGAAGCTCCTGGAGCTGTCCCGCGCTCTCATGTCCGATCCAACATTGGTCTTGCTCGACGAGCCGGTCGCGGGCGTGAATCCCGCCTTGGCGGGGAGCCTCATGGACCTGATCGAAAACCTGAGGAGGGGCGGGAGGACATTCTTCCTGATCGAACACGACATGAACGTGGTCATGAACCGATGCGACTGGGTCATCGTCATGCATCAGGGTCGACGGATTGCGGAAGGCCCCCCGGAGTCGGTGAGAGCCAACGCGACCGTCATCGAGTCGTACCTCGGGGGCTAGCCTTGCTGCTCCAAGTGGACGATCTCCGCGCGGGTTACGGGGAAATGGAAATCCTTCATGGGGTCTCGATGGCGCTGGACGACGGAGAGCTGGTCACGATCATCGGCCCGAACGGGGCCGGGAAGTCGACTCTTGTCAAGGCGATCTTCGGTTTGATTCGCCCGACCGGGGGGCGAGTACAGTTCCGAGGCAAGGAAATCACCGGCGCCGCCCCCCGGGACCTCGTGATAATGGGACTGGGTTACGTCCCGCAGACGAACAACACATTCCCGACTCTGAGCGTGCTCGAGAATCTCGAGATGGGTGCGATCACCCGGCGAATCTCCCCGATTCCAACGCCATGGAGCGGTCGCTCCAGTAGTCGGACCCGATCTCGCATGATGAAAGACGCCGAAATTCGAAGGCGGGCGACGGAGGCAATCGCGATGTTTCCGAATCTCCAACCGAAGTTGCGCGAACTCGCCGGCACCTTGAGCGGAGGCGAGCAGCAGATGGTGGCCTTGGCCAAGTCAATGATGCTCGATCCCGATGTGCTCTTGATTGACGAGCCCTCCGCAGGTCTCGCCCCGAAGCTCGTAGATGCGGTCTTCTCGAAGATTGTCGAGATCAACGACGGGGGGACGGGCATCGTCATTGTCGAGCAGAACGCGAAGAAAGCGCTGGCGATTGCGGACCGAGGGTACGTCCTCGAGACCGGCCGGAACCGTTTCACCGGCACCGGCGAATCACTGCTTCACAACTCCGACGTGGGCAGGTTGTACCTCGGTGGCGCGGCCTAAGACCGGAACGAAATAGAGGAAAGGGGTTCAGAACCGCCGGGACGCCCCGACGGTCTGAGCCCAAAGGTATTGCGTGGCAAACGTCGATCCAAAGGCTGGAGCCGCGAGCGCGGCCACAGTTGGTATGCTCGAGTCCGGGATGAATGCGACCCGAACGATCTTGAAGGTCGAGTTGACACCCCAGACCTCGTAGCTCCCTCGGACGTCCCCGTTCGCGTCGAAGTCCTCGGAACCGGCAGCTCCTTCCCAGTTCACGTCGCCGCCGGCGCCCAGGGCCGCGAGCGCGGTCGCCCACTGGCCGGGCTTGATGACCGTACCCGGCGCCTCCGAGACCGTGCGCAGCTGATCGCGAATCGCGGTCCCGTTCACGGAGCCCGCCTTCTGGGCCGCCAGCGCGATCAGGTATACGGCGTCGTAGGTGTAGTCCGCGTAGAGGACCGGAGTCTGGCCGCTGTTGTTCGCCTTGTATTGCGCCACGAACGAGTCGTAGATGGCGCCGAACGGCGACACGGGCGCTGTGCCCAGGATCTTCGTGACGTCGACGTTGACCGACGGATCATGCAACTGGTCGATGAACGCCTGGCTCTTCAATCCCTCAGAGAAGATCCACGGCCGGTCCCATCCCGTATTGGATGAGAGCCCTGCCTGCCAGTTCGACATGACAACGATCCCCTCTCCGGGGAACCCGACGAAATAGACCGCCTGAGGGTTCGTCGAGAACAAGGTCGTGAGATCTGTGTCGAAGTTCGTGTGCGTCGGGTCGATGATCACGGTCGTGTTCACATGGCCCCCGAGGGCCGTGAACTTCGAGTTGACGACCCCGGCGAGTCCTCGACCGTACGAGTCGTCCCGGGCGATGATGTTCACATATCGGTACGACAGGTTCATGAAGAGATAGTCGGCGGCGACAACGCCCTGGAGCGCGTCGGAAGGAGCGGTTCGGAAGAAGTATCCCCCGGTCAGGGAGAGGTTCGACAGTGCGGGCGACGTGGCCGAGGGGGAAACCATCGGGACGAAGGCTTTCTTGGCGACCGAAGAGACCGTGGGAATCGATCCGCCCGAGAACTGGGCGCCGACAATGGCGTTCACGTGGTTCACGGAGATCAGCTTCGTTGCCGCAGCAACGGTCGCAGTCGCGTCCGTCTGGTCGTCTTCGACGAACAGGATGATTGGCTGACCTAGCACCCCGCCGGCAAGGTTGATCTGGTCGACGGCCAACTTCGCCCCCTTCGTGTCACCCGGTCCGTACTGGCTCAGCGCACCGGTTTGGGACAAAAGCACCCCGAGGCGAAGCTGCGGCTTCGGCGCGGCGGCCGGAGAAAACAAACCCGCGAAAGCCGCGGCCAGCACGACAATCACGATCACGATGAGAACCGCAATGACAGCCCACAAGACCTTGCTTCCAGAGCCTGCCTTTCGCATCTCCCCAGAAGGCGCCTTCTCCTCCTCCATAATGACCCCGCGGGCGACATAATACGACACGCCTTTAAGGATTACGAAAGCGTCATGCAGTTGGTCAAGTCTCGAACGAATACCCCGATTTCGGTCGGCGGAAGGGGGCCCACAGACGGCCGGTCGGACCCTTTAAATATCCTCTACCGCATGCCGCGGCCGGAGGGCGGGTCCGTGGTGTTGGCAACGATTCCGGGTGCGTTTCAGACCGAGCTTCTCGGAGGCGCGCTGTGCGCGCTGTTCATCGTGATTTGGGTCATCTTTCTGCTCATTGCGATCTGGGTGTATCGTGACGCCGAGAGCCGAGGAATGAGTGGCGTCCTCTGGCTCATTGTCGTCCTACTCTTCGGGATTATCGGGCTGATCATCTACCTCGTCGTCCGCAAGGACAAGGTCCAGCCGATGATGACGCAGCCGTACGGGCAGCCGCCGTGGCAGCCGCCCCCGTCGGGCGGTATGCCGCCTCCGTCGGGTCCCGCTCCACCCGCCCAGATGACGTGCCGGAATTGCGGTTCGCCGCTCGCCCCCGGCGCGACGTTCTGCGGGAAGTGCGGCGCGAAGGTCTGAGCGGGGGCAGCGGGCGGCCCGGGACATCGCTCGAGGTCGGACGCCGCCGCGAACTTTGCGGAACCGGGTGACGCAAGCGCAGGCTTCGATGCTTTTATGGCCGGGGAGCCTTCTCCCGCGCGCGGTGCGCGCATGAAGAGTTCCGACGTGTCCGGCTTCTACAAGAAGAGCCCGGAGGACCGCTGGCAGACGATCCGCGGTTTCGGCGAGCTCACGGACGCGGAGGTCGACACGATCCGCAATACGGGCGCCCTCAAGTTCGAGCAAGTCGACCGGATGATCGAGAATGTCGTGGGCACGATGCCGATCCCGCTCGGAATCGCGGTGAATTTCCGGATCAACGGACGCGACTACCTCGTGCCGATGGCGATCGAGGAGCCGAGCGTGGTCGCGGCGGCGTCGAATTCGGCGAAGATGGCCCGGGACCGCGGTGGGTTCGCGACGAGCTCGACGGGGCCCATCATGATCGGCCAGATTCAACTCGTCGGGGTGCCGGACCCGCACGGCGCCCGCATGACGATCCTGGCGCACCGCGACGAGATCCTGTCCCTGGCCAACGAGAAGGACCCGATGCTCGTGAAGCTCGGCGGCGGCGCGAAGGACGTGGAGGTGCGCGTCCTCGAGACGAATCGCGGGCCGATGGTCGTCACGCATCTCCTCGTGGACTGCCGCGACGCGATGGGGGCGAACGCGGTGAACACGATGGCGGAGGCGGTCGCGCCGCAACTGGAAAAGTGGACCGGAGGACGGGTGTACCTCCGAATCATTTCGAACCTCGCGGTGCGACGTCTCGTTCGGGCCCGGGCCGTGTTTTCGAAGGACGCGATTCGGTCGGAGAACGCCTCCGGGGAGGACGTCGTCGAGGGGGTCCTCGAGGCGTACGCCTTCGCCGAGGCAGACCCATTCCGGTGCGCGACGCACAATAAGGGGATCATGAACGGGATCGACGCGGTCGTCGTCGCGACGGGGAACGATTGGCGGGCGATCGAGGCCGGCGCCCACGCCTACGCGGCCTGGAAATCCGGCGGCTACCGGTCTCTCACGGCGTGGGAGAAGGATGCCAACGGCGACCTCGTCGGGACGATCGAAGTCCCCCTGGCCGTCGGGCTGGTGGGGGGAGCGACGGCGGTCCATCCCACGGCCAAAGCCAACGTCCGCTTGCTCGGGGTGAAGACCGCGCAGGAGCTGGGCGAGATTATCGCGTCGGTCGGGCTCGCGCAGAATTTCGCGGCGCTCCGCGCGCTCGCGACAGAGGGGATTCAACGAGGCCACATGTCCCTGCATGCGCGCAACATCGCCGCGACGGTCGGGGCGACAGGGGATGAGGTCGAGCAGGTCGCTCAGCTCCTCGTGAAGGAGCGAAAGGTGAGAATGGATCGAGCAAAGGAAATTCTCGACGAAATGAGGAAGAAGCGCCACTAATATATCCGTCTCGATATTATTCCGTTAGGCTCGATTTATGCCGGAGGTATACATAGATACGTGGGAGTGATACATGCTATCCGATTCATACGTCGAAGCGAATTGAGGGATTTGCGTGCTATTTTGTACCGCGGGATCGTCGATTTCCGCATACTTCGATATACGCGGCGGAATAAAAATGACCTCGCTCGGCGACGGCTAAACGCATCGAGTGATGCCGTCGACGTCGACGCACGGCGTCAGACTTTCGTCGGACCGGCAGACTTTTTTACCCGCACGTGCCTTTGCGGCCGCGGGATGGGTGCGCACGGTCCGCGTCGCGATCTACACTAGGGTGTCGACGGAAGATCAGGCCAAGGAAGGGTTTTCCCTCGATGCACAACGGGAGCGCCTCCAGGCGTACTGCCTTGCCCGCGACTGGGCCGTCGCGGCCACCTACATCGACGACGGACACTCCGGTCGAAACACGAAACGGCCCGCGTATCAGCGGATGATGGCCGAGCGCGATCGTTGGGATGCGCTCCTCGTCATCAAGATGGATCGGATTCACCGCAACGCCCGGAACTTCATGGAGATGATGGACGACCTCCGGGAGTGGGAGAAAGACTTCGTCTCCGCGACGGAATCGCTCGACACGTCTACGGCCATGGGCCGCTTCGTGATGGACATCATCCAGCGGATCGCCCAGCTCGAGTCCGAGCAGATCGGGGAACGCGTGTACATGGGCATGTCGCAGAAGGCGAAGGTGGGTCCGGGGATGCTCGGGTTCCATGCGCCTCTTGGCTACGAGGTCTCGGAGGGTCAGCTCGTCCCTCAGGCACAAGAGGCGAATCTCGTACGCGAGATCTTCACACTGTGCCTCGACGGGTGGACGCTGGAGGAGACCGCGGCGGACCTCAACGCACGTGGCCGTCGAACGAGGCGGGGCGCGGAGTGGAATCCGGTCAAGCTCTACCGCATCCTCCACAACCCGGTCTACGCGGGCTTCCTGAGGTGGGACGGAATTGTCCGGAAGGCCGAGCACCCCGCGATCGTCCCGGTCGAGACCTTCAACGAGGCGCAAGAACGCCTCCGGAACCGCGCCTTGCTCCCAAACGCGAACGGACCCCCAATCCTCCTGGAGGCGTGAGCCGTGGACGGGCGGTGCGCGCGGTGCTGGAGTCCGAAGAATCTCGTGAACCACGAGGTGGACGCGAGTCCGCGCGCGGACCCGACGGTGCGGCGGGAAAAAGTGCTCCTGTGCAAACACTGCGGGGATAGCGCGCCTCTCGACGCGCTGCTCTTCTGGGAGGTCTACATGCGTTTCGGGTCGACGCGCGAACTCCTGCAGCACTACGGCGCCGAGTCGGAGGAGCTCGCCCTCCAGAAGTTGTGCATGGAACGCGGGCTGAACGAGCGGGAGGTCCTCCGGCGGGCGCGCGGACAACAGAGCGCCGAGGCGCTCAACAACGCGGTCAAGAAGGCGAACGCGTTCCTGACGTACGCGAGCCCGTACGGTTACGACTACGTGAACGGGATCCTACAGGTGCGACAAGACGAGGCCCGTGTGGTCTCGCTTATTTTCCGCCGGTACCTCGAGGGCAAAGGGATCGCGAAGATCTGTCAAGAACTGAACCGCGACGGCTACCGCACGAAGACGGGCCGCGCGTGGGCGAGTCAAACGATCGCGAACATCCTCAGCAACCCCGTGTACTGTGGACTGGCCCGACTAAACGGCGGGATTAAGCGGGGCAAGCACGAGCGGCTCATCGAGATCGACACCTTCAATCGCGTCCAGAACGAAATGCAGCGTCGAATCCGTCGGCCAGACCAGAGGAAGACGGAAGCGCCGCAGTTGCGCCTTGAGGACTACGTCGACTAACGGTGCGTCCTCCATCGTGCTCGATTTCGACATGCCACCCGCCTGCATTCCCATTCTTCCTCGGTCTACCCAGCGTATATGGCTGCGGGGCAGGTCCGCGTTGACAATCCATAGAACTATCTGGACACATAGGACTATGGGCATCGGGCCCAGTCCATGTCAAAACGTGACAAGGCTCTCACGACGATTCAGCTGACGACGGAAACGCGCGATCGGGTCTTTCGCCTCAAGTTCCGGAAGACGTACGACGAGTTCCTGCAGGAACTCTGCGACCTCTACGATGCTCAACATGCGGACGCACGAAAATGAGCCCTGTCGGGCGCGTCAACGTCCAACCTATAATTTCACATATGGTATTGTGACAGCTATACAAAGCACATGTCACGCCTACCTGAGCGGTTTCGCGCGACCCGTTGATAGAGTTATGTCGGCCCTCTACGTTCCGTGTCCGCACAATGACGGCCTGGACGGAGAAGCATCGGCCGAAGACCCTCGACGAGATCGTCGGGAATCCGACCGCCGTCGCGGAACTCCGGAAGTGGGCGGAGGCTTGGCAGCGCGGTCGCCCGGAGAAGCGGGCCGTGGCGCTGCAAGGTGACCCGGGCGTCGGGAAGACCAGCGCCGCGCTCGCCCTCGCGAACGAGATGGGCTGGAGCATCGTCGAGATGAACGCCTCGGACAGCCGCAACGCGGAGGCGATTCGCAAGGTCGCGACCCGAGGAGCCGTCCTCCAGACGTTCAGCGACACCGGCGAGTTCCTGGAGATCGAGAAAGGAGGCCGAAAGCTCATCGTCCTCGACGAAGCGGACAACATCTTCGGGCGGGAAGACAAGGGCGGCGTCGCAGCGATCGTCGAGATGATCCAGAAGACGCAGCAGCCCGTTGTGCTGATCGTCAACGACTATTACGCGCTCACGCGCCGATCGTCCTCCCTGAAGCGACTATGCAAAACCATCAAATTTCAAGGTATTCATGATGACGCGATGAAAAATATACTTCGAACCATCGCTGGGAGGGAAGGCCTCGATGCGGCCCCCGACGTCCTCGACGTCATCGTCGAGCGGGCGAGCGGCGACCTGCGCTCGGCGATCAACGACCTCGAGTCCATTGCGATCGGCAAGAAGGAGGTCCGCGCGGCGTCCACGAAGTCCCTGGGCTATCGGGACCGCGAGCTCTCGATCTTCCCGGTCGTCGAGGAAATCTTGCGGTCGGGCGATGCGAGGCGGGCCCGCGAGGCGGTCCGAGACCTCGACGAGACGCCGGAGGATCTCATCCTGTGGATCGATCAGAACTTGGCGCACGAGTTCGGCCGACCGGACGACCTCGCCCGGGGTTACGATGTCCTGAGCCGAGCCGACCTCTTCCTGGGCCGGGTCCGTCGACGACAGAGCTACGGTCTGTGGTCGTACGCGCGCGAGCTCATGTCGAGCGGCGTGGCGGTGGCCCGGAGAGGCCGGGCGCGCGGCGGACAGCTCGAGTTTCCGTACTACCTGATTCAGATGGCGCGATCCCGGGCGCAGCGCGGGGCCCGCAACTCGGTCGCGAGCAAGTTCGCCCGCTACCTGCATGCCTCGCAGTCGCTCGTGCGGACCGATGTCCTGCCGGTCCTGAAAGCCCTGTTTGCCGGCGACGAGGAACTCCGAATCCAGTTGACGGCCGAGCTGGGCCTCGATGAACGAGAGGTCGCGTTCCTCCTGGATGAGGCGGAGGCCAGCCACGCAGTCAAGCATCTCCTGGAAAAAGCCGCCAAGATCGCCCACCCGAAGGCGCGCGAGGCGGCAGCCGGACGGCTCCACGCGTTCGACGAGGGCGAGACGGACGACGCGTGAACCGGGCATCCGTCAGCGGAGCATCGTCGGTCGACGGCTGGCCCTGGAGGACGCGGAGATCATCACGAAGTACACCTTCCCGTTCGTCGACCCGGAGTGGCGGGCTCCCTTCACGGTCGTGGACCGGATCGGGGGACCGCCGCGCGTCTTCGACGCAGCGATCCGGTTCGACGGGGACCGACTGCACACACCGAGCCGCGTATCCGATTTGCGGCCGGTCGAATCAATCCCGGTGGATCGCTTCGCGGAACTCGTGCATTTCGACCCCTGGTGGGCGTTCCGCGGGGTCTCCGGAGTGGACCGTCGATGGGTCGAAACGATTTTCTCGACGAACATCGCGCGGACGTTCGCTCACGAGCATCGAACCCTGAAGGTCCACGACCTGCGCTTCTCCGACGACCTGCGTACGCTCGAGGCGCTCCTCACGAAGGACGACGCGTTCCGGACGGTCGAGTTCCATGCGAACGAAATCGATCTTCGTTCGCTTCGACGCGCACCGCACAGGTCCCGGGAGGCCGAGCCCGTCGGAAGCACGAAAGCCCTTTAACCCGAACGGCGCATGCCGCGGCGGATGGACCCGGAGAAGAAGGACGTCCTCGAACGGCAAGGGTACCGCATCGTGGGGGAGCACAGCGGCGTCAAGCTCTGCCACTGGACGAAGGCGAGCCTGACGAAGGGCATCGGCTGCTACAAGCAGACCTTCTACGGGATCGAAAGCCACCGGTGCCTCCAGATGACGCCCACCGTGGACGCGTGCAACCTCTCGTGTCAGTTCTGCTGGCGCACGCAGGAGTGGGGATCGGACAGCCTGCTCGAGGCGGACGACCCGGTGTTCCTCGTCGACGAATCGATCCGGGCGCAACGGGAGTTGCTGAGCGGCTACAACGGCAACCCGAACGTGAGCCGCGAACGATTCCTGGAGGCGTGGCACCCCTCGAACGTGGCGATCAGCCTGACGGGCGAACCGACGCTCTACAAGCGGCTCGGGGAGATGATCGACGAGTTCAAGCGACGGCACATCTCCACGTTCCTCGTGACGAACGGCACGACGCCCTCGGTCCTCCGGCGCATGCATGCGGAGGGCCGACTCCCGACGCAACTGTACGTGACCGTGGCGGCACCGAACGAGGAGGTCTACCGCAAGCTCGTCGCGCCGAAGTCGGACCACGAGTTCCGCAAGCTGCGGGAGACGCTCGCCCTCCTCCCCACCCTTCCCACGCGGACGGTAATCCGACACACCCTCGTGCAGGGCTGGAACCTCGGTTGGGAGGACGAATACGCGGAGCTCGACCGCGTCGCGCAGCCGATGTTCATCGAATGCAAAGGCTACAGCTTCGTCGGCGAGAGCCGCCTCCGCCTCCAGGCGGACAACGTCCCCTCCCACGCGTCCATCCGGACCTTCGCGGAACGCCTCGCGGACCGCGTCGGATACCGACCAGCGGCGGAGCGCGAGGACAGCCGCGTGGTCCTCTTGACCCGGGACGGACAGCTCCATCCTCTTCCCCGCTGAGAGAATTTACGGCGTCGGTTTTTATAACCCCGTTCGGATACGACGTCATTACCCTCCAGGTTCCGAGCCTGATCCGGCGAGGATACGACACGATCGCCGTCCGCGTCAAGAAGCTGGGCCGTCGGAAGATCCTCATCGGCGTGGGCATCGCCGCGATCGTCGTGTTCGTCGTTGGGCTCGGCCTCGGATCGGTCGACCTGCTCGGCGTCCTGACCGAGGCGTACAATACGCCCTGGCTCTACATGCTGATCGCTTTCGTGTACGC
>VBMM01000075.1:0-1718 GCA_005878415.1 Methanobacteriota archaeon | reverse complement strand
GCGCTCGAGCGGAACATGTTCCTCATCGCGAATTTCCTCGCGGCGCTGAATCGCGTCGCGATCCTCGGCGTCGCGTTCGCGATCGGCGCGAACCTCTTCGCCCGGTGACGCCCGAACCCTTATCCGCGAACGCGGATTGGCGCGGCCGTGTTCGAGCTCCCGTCCATCCTGACGGCGGACGGCCTCCTCGACAAGGCGTTCGGTCGCGCGATGAAGGCGACCGCGAAGGGCCCGGACCGCATGACGCGAGCGCGGAACCTGGCGGTCGCCCGCGTCGGGACCGCCGGGAAGGCGATCGAATCCACCCTCCGCGGATACGTGAAAGGCTTTCCGAGCCTCGAGCGGCTCCCGCCGTTCTACCGCGAACTCGTCGACGTCCTAGTGGACCTCGGCCAGCTGAAGAAGCACCTCGGCGCGGTCGACTGGGCCGCGCAGAAGGCGGGGGAGATCACGAGGGAATACCGCCGGCGGATCGGGCGAGGGCCGGGGGCCGACATCGGCGCCCTGCGGCGGGAGGCGTACGGCCGGCTCTCATCCCTCGTGCGCCAAGTGAGCGGGGACCTAGACGCCCTCGTGGAGGCGCGCCGGGCGTTGCGAAAACTCCCGTCCATTGACCCCGAGCTGCCGACGATCGTCGTCGCCGGCTATCCGAACGTGGGCAAGAGCTCGTTCGTCCGCGCGGTGTCGACCGGCCGTCCGAAGATTGCCGACTATCCCTTCACGACGAAAGGCGTGTCCCTCGGTCACTTCGAACGCGGCGTGCGCCGATACCAGATCCTCGACACCCCGGGAATCCTCGATCGGCCCATGGAAAAGCGGAATCGCATGGAGCGCCAGGCGATTGCGGCGCTGCGGCATCTCGCGGAGGCCGTCGTGTTCCTCGTCGATCCGACGGAGACGTGCGGCTACCCGCTCGACGACCAGATGCGGCTCCTCGAGGAGGTGCGGGCGCTCTTCCCGGACGTCCCGCTCGTGGTCGCGGAGAACAAGGCCGACCTCGAAGGTCCGTCGCGGGGCCACCTGAGGATCTCGACCCTCACCGGCGAGGGCGTGATCGACGTCCTGGATCGGGTCCTGTCGACCCTCACCAGCCGCGATCCTGCATTCGCGCTTCGATCGGCATCGCCTTAGCGTCGAGGCCTTTCATCGCGAGGCCGATCCCCTTCGAGACCTCGGCGACCGTGCTCGGGTCGTCGAAGTGGGCGACGGCATCGACGATCGCGCGTCCGCGGGTCTCCGGGTTCTCCGACTTGAAGATGCCCGATCCGACGAAGACGCCATCGCAGCCCATGAGCATCATCAGCGCCGCGTCCGCCGGAGTCGCGATCCCGCCCGCGGCAAAGTTCACGACGGGCAGGCGCTGAATCTTCTTGATCTCACCGAGGATCTGGAAGATCCCCTCCGAGATGTCGTCCAAGGTCGCGCCCGCGAACACGACGTCGGCCTCATGCACGACCGCATCCTGGCCGTGGGCCGTCCGGACCTCCCGGAGGAGCGTCGTGAAGGTGTCCGCGAACTTCGTCGCGATCCCGTAGAGGCGGTCATTGTCCTGCGACTTGAGCTCCGCGATCGCCTGCGTCATAAGGCGCATATGGCGGACTGCCTCGACGACGTCGCCGGTGCCCGGCTCGCCCTTCGTGCGGATCATCGCCGCGCCTTCCCAGACGCGCCGCACCGCCTCGCCGAGGTTGCGGGCCCCGCAGACGAACGGGACCTCG
>VBMM01000320.1 GCA_005878415.1 Methanobacteriota archaeon | reverse complement strand
TCCGGACACGGCGGACGCGGTGTACGTCGAGCCGTTGACCGTCGAGTTCCTCGAGAAGATCATCGCGAAGGAGCGGCCCCAAGGGATCCTGAGCGGGATGGGCGGCCAGACCGCCCTGAACCTTTGCAGCGAACTCGCGGAGGCCGGCGTCCTCGCTCGCTACGGGGTCGAGCTGCTCGGCACGAAGCTGGAGGCGATCACGGCCGGGGAGAACCGCGAACGGTTCGCCGCCTTGATGCGATCGATCGGCGAGCCCATCCCCCGGAGCCGCGCGGCCTCCGACGTCGAGTCGGCGCGCGCGTTCGCGGAGGACATCGGATACCCCGTCATCGTGCGGGCGGCCTACACGCTCGGCGGCAGCGGGAGCGGCGTCGCGCACACGCCGCAAGAGCTGGAGTCGATCGTCGGAATGGGCATCGCCTATTCGCGGATCAAACAGGTCCTCGTCGAGGAGTCCGTCCTCGGATGGAAGGAGTTCGAGTACGAGGTGATGCGGGACGGCGCGGACAACTGCATCACGATTTGCAACATGGAGAACCTCGATCCGATGGGGATCCACACCGGCGAATCCATCGTCGTCGCGCCGGCTCAGACCCTGAGCGACAACGACCACCAGACCCTCCGGTCCGCCGCGTTGCGGATCATCCGCGCGCTTGGGGTCGAGGGAGGATGCAACATCCAGTTCGCCGTTCATCCGAAGACCGGCGAGTATCGGGTGATCGAGGTGAACCCACGCGTCTCCCGGTCCTCCGCCCTCGCCTCCAAGGCGACGGGCTACCCGATCGCCCGGATCGCCGCGAAGATTGCGATCGGGCTCCGCCTCGATGAGATCCCGAACCCGGTGACGGGCAAGACGCTCGCCTCCTTCGAGCCGACCCTCGATTACATCGTCACGAAGATTCCCCGCTGGCCGTTCGACAAGTTCCCGACCGTCGACCGCCGCATCGGGACGTCGATGAAGAGCACCGGGGAGGTGATGGCGATCGGACGGACGTTCGAGGAATCGCTCCTGAAGGCCGTACGATCTCTTGAGATCGACCGCGTGGGCTTGGAGCCGCTCCCGTGGACGGACGAGGCTTTGGTCCGCGAGCTCCGCGAGCCGACGGACCAGCGGCTCTTCGCGATCGCGGAAGCGTTTCGGCGGGGCGTCCCCCTCGAGAAGGTCGCAGCGCTGACGGATTGGGATCCGTTCTTCCTCGAGAAGGTCCGGGCCCTCGTCGGTTTCGAGTCCCGCCTCCGAGGGCCCCGTCGCTCGCGGAGTCTCCTGGCGGAGGCGAAGCGCCTTGGCTTCGCGGACGAGGGGATCGCCGCGTTCGGGAGCGGCACGGAGGAAACGGTTCGCCGCGACTCGACGTACGAACCGACCGGCGAATCGCGGCGGATCTCGGGCCGGAAGGTCCTGATCGTCGGTGGCGGCCCGATCCGCATCGGCCAAGGTGTCGAGTTCGACTACTGCTGCGTCCAAGGCATCTTCGCCCTTCGGGAGGAGGGCGTTGGCGCGATCATCGCGAACAACAACCCCGAGACCGTCTCGACGGACTTCGACATCTCCAGCCGTCTCTACTTCGAACCGCTGATCCTCGAGGACGTCCTGAACATCATCGAAGAGGAGAGGCCCGAGGGTGTGATCCTCCAGTTCGGCGGGCAGACGTCGATCAACCTCGCCGTGCCGCTCGCGAAGGCGCTCGCCCGGCGGAAATCCCGCACGCGCATCCTCGGGACGCCGCCCGCTTCGATCGACCTCGCGGAGGACCGTCGGAAGTTCGCGGCCCTGATGCACCGACTGCGGATCCTCCAGCCCGACGCGGCCTCGGGGTACAGCTTCGAGGAGGTGCGCCAGCTCGCCGGCCGGATCGGGTATCCGGTGCTGGTCCGGCCCTCGTATGTGCTCGGCGGACGCGGGATGGAGATCGTCCACTCGGAGGACGATCTCGCCCGGTTCATGGAGGCCGCGACGCGCGTCTCGAAGGACCATCCTGTCCTCGTGGATCGGTACCTCTCGCACGCGACGGAGATCGACGTGGACGTCGTCGCCGACGGGCGGGACGTCCTCATCGGGGGAATCCAAGAACACATCGAGGAAGCGGGCATCCATTCGGGCGACGCGGCGTGTGTCCTGCCGGCGCAGACTCTCCCCGATCCGATCCTCGCGGACATCCGGTCCGTCACTCGACGAGTCTGCAAGGCTCTCGACGTCGTCGGACTCATGAACCTCCAGCTCGCGGTGAAGGACGCCGCCGTCTACGTCCTCGAGGCGAACCCGCGCGCGAGCCGGACCGTCCCGTATGTTTCGAAGGCGATCGGCATCTCGTTGGCGAAGGTCGCGACGAAGGTGATGCTCGGTCACTCCCTCCGGAGCCTGCATCTGGTGGGCGAGCCGACGATCGACCACGTCGCGGTCAAGGCGCCCGTGTTCCCGTTCCAGCGCCTCCCGGGCGTGGACGCGATCCTCGGGCCGGAGATGAAGAGCACCGGGGAGGTGATGGGGATCGATCGATCCCTCGGCCGGGCGTACTACAAGGCGATGGTCGCTGCGGGAAATCCCCTCCCGACGAGCGGGGCGGTGTACATGACCGTGCGCGACGAGGACAAGCCGGTGATCCTTGGAGTCGCTTCGCGGTTCGTACGGCTCGGCCTTCGGATCTACGCGACGCGCGGCACGGCCCAGTTCCTCCGGGAACACGGCGTGGAGGCGACGACCGTCTACCGGATCAGCGAGAACCAATCGCCGGATGCCCTCGGACTGATGCGTCGCGGCGAGATCCGGCTCGTGATCAACACGCCCACCAATTCGACGGGGGCCCGCCGGGACGGCTACATGATGCGCCGCCTCGCGGTCGATCTGAACATCCCGTTCATCTCGACGATCCAGGCCGCCGAGGCCGCGGCCGAGGCGATCGAGGAATTCCGTTCCGGGGCACTCGATGTGGTCCCGCTGGGGTCCTTCACCTCGACGTTGCGCCCCGCGACGTCAAAGCTTTAGGGGCCTCCGTGAATCGGATTCGTCGTGCAGCCGATTCGGCTCCTCGGACCGGCGATCCTCGTGGCCGGAGTCCTCTTGACGCTGGCGGGCATCCTGCTCACGTTCCTCGGTTTCTTCGCGACATTTCTGTTCTGGCCCGGGCATCCGGTGGGAACCATTGCCCCCGAAGGGGCGGCTCCCGCTGCGCAGGACCCGTCCGGTCCCGCGCCGCCTCGTCGATGGGGCGGCGTCGTCTTCCTTGGGCCGTTCCCGATCGTCTTCGGATCGGACCCGAAGATGACTCGGACGATGCTGTTCGTCGGCATTCTACTGTTCGTGGCTCTCCTTGCCCTGACCCTGTTCGCGCTCCTGGCCTGACGGCTATTTATTGCGAAGCGTCGTTCGGCCGGTCGAATGAACATCCTCGTCGCGGACGGGCTCGATGACGACGCGTTGACGCTCCTCCGAAAGGTCCACGCAGTTCAAACGGAAGAGTTGGACGCCGGCCGGTTGCTCGATGCGATCCCTTCGTTCCACGCGCTCATCGTCCGGGGCCGCACGAAGGTCACAAAGGAAGTCCTCGGCCGAGGTACGAATCTGAAGGTCGTTGGTCGCGCGGGCGTCGGGGTGGACAACATCGACGTCGAAACCGCGACCGTTCGCAGGATCGCCGTGGTCAACGCGCCGACCGCGAGCACGATGAGCGTCGCCGAACTTGCGATCGGGCACATGATCTCTCTCTTGCGGCACCTCCCGATGGCGGACCGATCCGTGAAGGAGGGGAAGTGGGACAAGAAAGGGCTCGAAGGCCGCGAGCTGCACGGCAAGGTGCTGGGGCTCCTCGGGTCCGGTCGGATCGGGGGGGAGGTCGCGAAGCGAGCGCACGCCTTCGGGATGGAGGTCATCGCGTTCGATCCGTACCTTTCGCTGCCGACCGCCGATGGGTTGGGGATTCGTCTCGTCGACAAGGAGTCCTTGTTCCGGAATGCGGACGTCTTGAGCGTCCATGCGGCCCTGACGTCCGAGACGAAAGGCCTCGTCGGGCGCGAGGAGCTCGCGCTCATGAAGCGAACGGCGGTCCTCGTCAACTGCGCCCGGGGCGAGATTGTCCAGGAGGGCGCCCTCGCCGAGGCGCTCCGGTCTGGGACCATCGCGGGGGCCGCGATCGACGTCTTCGAGAAGGAGCCTCCGACCGGCAGCCCGCTCCTCGCCGCCCCGCACGTTGTCTTCTCGCCGCATCTCGGCGCGTCGACGGAGGAGGCGCAGGCGCGGGCGGGAGCGATTATCG
>VBMM01000010.1 GCA_005878415.1 Methanobacteriota archaeon | reverse complement strand
GATCTGCATTCGGATGCCGCCGACGTTGCCCCCCACGACAGGCACCCGCTTCCACAGCGACTCGCTCACGATCAACCCGAACCCCTCACGCAACGACTTCGCAAGGGACACGTCCGTCTCTCGCTGGAGGACGTTCACCTCGAGGGCGCCGACGCCCCGGAGGTCGGTCAGCAGGTGGATGTCGGGATCCTCGCCCGCGTGACGCGCGGAGCGCTCGAACCAGAGCCAGCCCTCGGGATCGTCCCGGGCCATCGAGGCGACGAGGAGGAGCTGCACGCCCGGCACCTTCTTCTTGACGAGGCGGTACGCATCGATGACGCCGAGCGGGTCCTTCCAGGGGTCGAAACGGCCGACCTGGCTGATGACGGGCTGCTTGAAGTCGACGTCGAAGCGGGAGAGGATCGAGTCGCGCTCCTCCTCGTACACGTGGCGGTTCTTCGGGCTGACCGGGTCGATCGCCGGCGGGTTCACGTAGATCCGGCGGAAGGGCACGGCCCGAGGTGCGTATTCAGCGGCGCTGAACACGGCGGCGTCGTAGGCGCGAAGATGCGGCTCGAGGATCTTGACCACGGACGGATTCGGCGATGTGAGATCGATGTGGCAGCGCCAGAGCCACGTTCCGTGTCGCTCGCACAGATTGACGAGCGGCGCGGGCTGCGGGTCGTGGATCATCACGTAGTCGTACTCGTCCGTGAACGTGGATGCGTTCACCTCGTTGAAATGCCGGTACGCGGCGAGCATGTCGGCGGAGAGCGGCGTCTCCGATCCCTGCAAAGCGTTGTGCATCGCCTTCGTGGCGTTGAAGAACGCGTTCGACCCTGCGAGGACGAACCAGTGCGCGTCGAGCCCGACGTCCCTCTGCAGGGCGACGAGGCTGTTCAAGAGCTCCGCGACCCCGCCGCCGTACGCGGTCGCATTCACGTGCGCGACGCGCTTCCCCTTGAGCTTGCTCGCGAGCGCCAGGATCTCCGAGAACGCCGCGGAACCGATGATCGCGCGGTAGTCCGACAGCCGTTTCTCCGCGACGGGGACTTCTTCCATCGGTGCACACCGCGCCGGCGGGAGGAAGGCGAAGATTATTTAACCGTTCTTCCCCGTCCGAACTCGCCTTGGCCCGCGTCGAGTTGCGAGGTCTCGCGAAGGCGTACGACGACGTCCCCGCGGTCATCGACCTCAACCTCGAGGTCAACGACAAGGAATTCGTGGTCTTGCTCGGTCCGAGCGGATGCGGGAAGACGACGACCCTGCGTTGCATCGCCGGCCTCGAGGAACCGTCCGCGGGCGAGATCTACATCGGCGACCGGCTCGTGAACGACCTCGACCCGAAGCAACGGAACGTTGCCATGGTGTTCCAAAGCTACGCCCTGTACCCGCACATGACCGTGTACAAGAACATCGCCTTCCCCCTGGAGAACGCGAAGGTGCCGGAACGCGAAATCGTCGTCCGCGTCAACCGAGTCGCTCGGCTCCTGCAGATCGAGGGCCTCCTGGACCGCAAGCCGAGCCAGTTGAGCGGCGGACAGCGGCAGCGGGTGGCGCTCGGGCGGGCGATCGTCCGCGAGCCCCAGGTGTTCCTCATGGACGAGCCGCTGAGCAATCTGGACGCGAAGCTCCGGGTCCACATGCGGGCGGAGCTGAAGAAGCTCCAGAAGGACCTCGGCGTCACGACGATCTACGTCACCCACGACCAGGTCGAGGCGATGACCATGGCGCATCGCGTCGCCTTGCTGAACAAGGGGATGCTCCAGCAGTACGACGGGCCTCGCAGCCTCTACAGCCATCCGGCGAACGAGTTCACGGCGGCGTTCATCGGCAGTCCGCCGATCAACCTGATCGACTGCGACCTGGATGCGCGCGGGCAGCTCGACGCGGCCGACTTCCGTATCGACGTCCCCGGGCAGTTTGCCGGAGCGTTGCCGGGGTCGTCCGGCGGACCGCTCACCCTCGGAATCCGCCCTCAGGACGTGAGAGTGAGCCCGACGGAGCCGGCGGAAGCGGGTTGCATCGCGGCGGAGATCTACACGACCGAGCCTCTCGGAGACTCGACGATCCTGGACCTGAAGGTCGGGGACAAACTCATCAAGGCGGTCGCGGGATCCACGTTCGAAGGGGACGCCGGTTCGACCGTCTGGATCCGTTTCGCGCCGGAGCGAATCCACCTCTTCGACCGAACCACGGGCCGGGCGATCGATTAGGCGCGTATCCGGGGGCCCGATGAACCGCGAACGGCTGCGGGCCCGCCTCGCGCGGGACGTGGACCGGCTCCGCGCGCCGGAGGGCTACCTCCGCGCCGGCTCGCCCCTCTACTTCACGCTGTTCGGCCGCGACTCCCTGATTTCGGCGTGGCAGACCCTGCGATACGATCCCCGGATCGCGGAGTCGACCCTCCGTATGCTCGCGTCGTACCAGGGACGACGCACCCATGCGCGGTCGGAGGAAGAGCCGGGAAAGATCCTCCACGAACACCGATTCGACCCCGCGTCGCAGAAAGAGTTGCCGGATTGGGGCTTCCCATACTACGGAAGCGTGGACTCGACGCTCTTGTTCCTGATTGTCGCGGACGAGTACGAGCGGCACACCGGGGACAAGCGGCTCGCGACGGACCTCTGGCCGGCGTTCCTCGCGGCCCACCGGTGGATGGACGTCCACGGGGACCTCGACGGGGACGGATTCATCGAATACGAACGGAAGAACCCGCACGGATTGTTCCACCAGGGATGGAAGGACGGATCGGCCGACCATCTTCGCATCGAACCGCCCGTCGCCATGGTCGAGGTCCAGGGCTACGCCGTCCGCGCGCACCGGGCGTTCGCGGCGCTCGCCGAGGTCAACGACCAAGGCCAGCTCGCACGAGAAGCGCGGGCGCAGGCGACGCGGCTGGCGGACGCGTTGAACCGTATCTTCTGGATGCCCGATGTAGGCTACTACGCGCTCGCCCTCGACGGCCGGAAACGACTGCGCACCGCCATCGCCTCCAATCCCGGGCACCTTCCGCTCATCGGAGTCGTGCCGAAGGACAGGATGGCCCTCCTCGTCTCTCGGTTGTTCCAGGACGACATGTGGACGCCCTACGGCATTCGGACCCACGCGACCTCCGAACCCGACTTCGATGCGTACGGGTATCACATGGGGACCGTGTGGCCCCACGACAACTGGTTCCTCTACCGTGGGCTGACGGCGACGGGCTTCCAACGGGAAGCGGGACGCGTTCGCGATGCGCTCCTCCGCGCGTATGAGGAACTCGACGGGATGCCAGAGCTGTATGCCGTCGTGGACGACCGCCTCATCGATCTCTCCGCGGAGCCGAAACAGGGCACCCGCGCGAATCCCATCCAAGCATGGTCCACGGGAGCACTGATCGACCTGCTCGACGACGCCGAGCCGGCTAGCCCTTGATCGTCCAGCCGATCATCCCGCGGATATAGTACCGCTGAAGGAGCGCGAAAATCGCGACCGGCACGATCATCACGCTCATCGACGCAGCGGCCAGGACCGCTTGATCTCGCTGGTAGGGCCCGGCCTCCGAGAGCAGCGGCACGAGCTGCGTCGCGACCATCTTGTCCGGCGAGAACAGGAGGACGGTCGCGAAGAAGAAATCGTTCCAGACCCACATGAACTGCAACACCGCCACGGCCGCCAAGGCGGGCAGCGCCATCGGGAGGACGATCTTCAGGAAGATCCGCAAGTCGGATGCCCCGTCGACCCGCGCCGCCTCCTCGACTTCCGCGGGGAGAGTCTGGAAGAAATTCCTCATGAACAACAGGATCCACGGGATCGCCCAACTCGAGTGGAGCAGGATGACGCCGAGCCAGTTGTCCCATAGGCCCAGTTGAATCATCCGCAGGAAGATGGGCACCGCGACCATCTGCTGCGGGACGGCCATGAAGAGGACGATCGTCAGGAACAGGTAGTCGCGGATCGGAAAGCGGAATCGGGCGAAGCCGTAGGCCGCGAAGGACGCGATGAAAATCGGGATGGCGGTCGACGGGATCGCGACGATGAATGAATTTCGGATGCCCCTCCACATCGGAGTCTCGGGGTCGGTCCAGGTCGTGACGAAGTTCTTGGCGGTCGGGTTGAAGGGATCGACGACCCACCAGCCGTGCAGGATCTCGCCCACGGGACGGATCGACGTCATCAGGACTCCGAGGAACGGCAGCAACCAAAGGAACCCGACGCCCCAGGCGACCGCATGGATTGCAATCGTCCGCGGTCGAACTCGAAGCCGCGCAAGGCTCCAACCGCTCACGATGGTCGCCTCACGATTCGGACCAGCCGGGCGAACAGGCTCGGCCGGCCCCCGCCGCCACGCATGCCCACGACCATCCGGTGGAACATGAACGATGCGACGAGCAGAGTGAGCCCGCTCAAGAGCGTCGCAACGACGGCGGCCTCGGCATAGTTGCCCGCGCGGAAGGCGTACCGCCACATCTGCAGGGCGAGCACGTCCGCGGCGTTTCCGACGCCGCCGTTCGGGTTCGTCGCCGCGTAGACGATGTCGAAGATCTTCAGCTCCCACAGGACCGTCATCGTCACAACGACCAGGGTGATCGGCCGCAGGAGCGGCCACGTGATCTTCCGGAACATCTGCCACGACGAGGCTCCGTCGATCTGCGCCGCCTCGAAGTA
Organism: Methanobacteriota archaeon; assembly: GCA_005878415.1. Taxonomy (GTDB): domain Archaea; phylum Thermoplasmatota; class Thermoplasmata; order RBG-16-68-12; family RBG-16-68-12; genus RBG-16-68-12. The sequence goes on along the minus strand of VBMM01000010.1, from coordinate 2,473 downwards.
GTCCTTCGGGATCGTCGTGAGCCCCGCGGAGTAGATGATCAGGCTGAAGCCAGTCCACAGCCACACGGAGCCGAAGATGAGTCCGAAGAGCAAGGTCGACGGGTATTGGGTCCACTGGATGGCGAGGGACTTGATTCCGATGGCTCCGAAGAACTGTGGGACGATCCCGGACTTCTCGTCGAACAGATACCGCAGGATGATGCCGCCGACGATGAGCGGCGTGACCATCCCGAGGAACACCATCGACTTCACGACGGACGCGCCACGGACCTTCTGCAGCGTGAGCGCGAGGAACAACCCGGTGAACAGGGTCATCGGGAGGTGAATCGCGATCCACAGGAGGTTGTCGATCAGCGTGCCGAGGGGGAATTGCGCGTCCAGGAACCCGGCGACGAATCCGCCCACGGGTCCCCCGAGCAACTCTCCCATAAAGGCGTATGTCGGATTGAAGTTCCGTAGGTCGATCGTCTCCGGCCGGCCGAGGACGTTCCCGTAGTTGTCGAAGCCGACGAATCCGCCGGAGTTGGGGCCCAAGAAGCTCAGGGCGAGCGTCTGGAGGACGGGGTAGACGACGAGGACAATCAGCAGGACCGTCGCGGGCACGAAGAACAGCACGCGGGCCACGGACGTCGAGTAAAAGGAGAGGGGGCGCTTGGCGCGCCCCGTTCGGGCTCGCCTCATGCAGCCGCTTGAATATTCGCGAGACGGGTGTCGAGGGTGCTCGGGTCCGCCCACAGCGCCTGGAGCTGCGCCCAGAACGTCGTCTGGAACGTGCCTCCCTTCGTGTCGTCGAGATCCGAGAGCACTTCCTTGCCGGTCAAGAGCGCGGCGATCGAGGCGTCCAGCGGGGGATATGCGCTCGAGGGCACCCCGGTGACCGTCGCGATGTGTCCGCCGACCTTCACCTGCTCCGTCTGCGCGGCGGCGCTTCCCAGGAACGCGGCGAGCCGCTTCGCGGAGTCGAGCTGCGTCGCGTACTTGGGCACGAAGAAGTAGTCCGCCGCGAACACGATCCCTTGCGTGCTCACGCCACCTGGGAGAGAGAACACGCCGATGTCCGCCGGGTTCGGGACCATCCCCGTGATCCAGCTTCCCATGAAGTAGAGGGCGTAATCTCCGGCCCACCACTCCGTCACCCCGGTGTCCCACTGCCGAGGCGCGCTCCAGCAACCGTTGACGCACACGTCGCGCTTCGTCAGGGTCGGCACGAGGTACGTTGCGAAGATGTTGCGGACGGTCGGGTCGGTCCAGGAGAGCGTCCCGGCGGTCAGAGCGCGGTGCATCCCCGGCCCGCCGTACGTGGCGATGAAGTGCTCCACGACGTCGGAAAGGGGCCAACCCACGCCGTCGCCGCTGATGATCGGCTGATTCGTCACGAGCCCGCGCGATTCGATATCGGCAAGGAGAGCCTCGAATCCTGTAAAGGTCGTCGGCGCCTGCAGGTTGTTCGCCGTGAAGAACGACTTGTTGTACCAGAAGCCAGGCTTGACCTTCCCCGTGTACGCGCCGCCGTAGAGTTTGCTGCCGTCCTTGAGCGGGTCCAAGGCGCCGGCCGCGTAGTTCGTCTGTGTGATCGTCGACGCGAGGTCCGCGGCGTGTCCTTGGACTCCGTACTGCTTGACGAAGGAACTCGGCATGAAAATCAGATCGGCGGGGGCCCGGCCCGCGGCGAACCAGTTCGGCAGGAGCGACTGAAGATCCTCTTGTCGGGTCGTGATGTACTCGTAGTTGATGCCCGTCTGATTGTGGAACAGGTTCAGGACCGGTAGGAACTTGGCTTTTTCCGGCCCCGCCCAGGGACCGATGACCCGGAGCGTTTGCACCGTGGCGGTTGGCGCCGTCACGTAGTACACGGTCACCGCGGTGACGGCGTTCGTCGCAACCAGTAGCACGATCAGGACCGCAAGCATGCGGCCCATCTTCCGCGGCGGCGTGTAGTCCGTGCTCCCGCCAGGCGCACCCGAACTCGATGATCCAGACATGTCGCTCTCCTCCCGTACCCCGCGGCGGATGGCGGTTTTGCGGTAAAAAGCTTCGGGCGCCTTGCCGCCGAAGCAACGAACACAGGGCCGAGTCGGAGCCCTCACAACGCTAAAATAGACCGACGCACGCATCGGCGGGTCGGCGATGCCGGAGATCCGGAAGGACTACGCGACGGACACGTGGGTCGTATTCTCCGCCGCGCGCTCCCGTCGTCCCGGCGCTTTCCGGAATGCGAAAGCCTCGACGCCGAAGGACGACTGCCCGTTCTGCGTCGGCCACGAAGCGATGACCCCGCCCGAGGTCCTCGCGTACCGGGACCGCGGTCCGAAGAATGGCCCAGGGTGGCGCATCCGCTGCGTGCCGAACATGTTCCCCGCGCTCGAGGCTTCCGGGGATGTGCGGCGGCATGGGGACGGCCTCTTCGTAAGCGTCGATGGCGTCGGGGCCCACGAGATCATCGTCGAGTCGCCGGACCACGAGGGCCGCATCC
>VBMM01000319.1 GCA_005878415.1 Methanobacteriota archaeon | reverse complement strand
TCGAGGACGCGCATTCCGAGGAACTCCGGCCACGACTGGGCGAACGGGAAGAGGACCTTCATCGCGGTCGAGAGTCCGTATCCCGTCGCGACGAACCGCTTCCGTTTCCCGGCGGCGTCGGAGAGCCTCCCGGAGAAGATCTTCATGAACGAGACGACGCTGTCCGAAAGGCCCTCCACGAACCCGACGACCAGGGCGTTTGCCAGCAGGACCTGCGTCAGGAAGAACGGCAGGATCGGGAGGATCATTTCGCTGCTGATGTCGGTGAAGAGCGAGACAACGCCCAGGACGACGACGTTCGCCGTGAGGCCATACGCGAGCCCGCGCCGAGTGACGGCCATGCCCTCACGCGGGGTGGAAGAAGAACGCCACCGCAATCACCGCGTACACCATGACAAGCAAGGCACCCTCGTACCAATTGCTGCGGCCGTCGGAAACGACCGCGGCGACGACGGCGGTCGAGAGGACCAGGGACGCGAGCTCGAAAATCTCGAAGTCGAGGGTCATCGGCCTCGCGAAGAGCAGGGAGATGAACACGAGCACGGGGGCCACGAAGAGCGCGATCTGCGTGGACGATGTCGTCGCCACCGCCACGCTCAGCTCCATCTTGTTCCGGTGCGCCATCAGGACCGCGCTCCCGTGCTCGGCGGCGTTCCCGACGATTGCGACGATGATGACGCCGACGAACAGATCGGTGAGGCCGAGACTCGTCTTCGCGGCTTCCAACGAGCCGACGAGGATCTCGCTCTCGATGGCGACCAGCGCGGTGGAGACGAGGAGTACTCCCGTGGCGAACGACTTCGACCATCGCGGGCGCTCCTCGACCTCCGTGACCGGGTTGAAGATGTCCTTGTGGGTGTGCAGCGAGAACAGCAGGCCCAATCCGTAGGCCAAGAGCAAGATCACGGCGATGACCTCGCTAATCTCCTGCAAGGTCAGGGAGCTCACGCCGCCCGACGAGTCCGCAGAGAGGACGTACAGGTCCGGCATCACGAGGGCAATCACGGCGAGGACCAACATCGTGATCTGGATCCCGGAGGCCTCGCGCGAAAAGGTCTGACTCTTGTGCCGCAAGCCTCCCGCAAGCATGCTCGCGCCGAGGACGAGCAGGAGATTGCCGATGATGGATCCGGTGAGAGACGCCTTGACGACTTCTGTCAGGCCCCTCGCGAGCGCGAAGATCGCGATGATCAGCTCCGTCGCGTTCCCGAACGTCGCGTTCAGGAGGCCCCCGATTCCCGGGCCCGCGTGCTTTCCAAGCTCCTCGGTCCCGAGTCCGAGGAACCAGGCGAGCGGGACGATCGCGATCCCCGTCACGACGAACACGACCACGCCCGGACCGAGCCCAAGGTCGAGGATCCAGCTCACGGGCACCAAGAGGCCGAGCACGAGCGCCCACGTGTACGGGCGGAGAGGCCCGAGGTCCACGGCACCGGGAAAAGGACCCTCCCACTTAACGACGCCGGCAAGGCTTAACTAGCGAAGCCCGAATGCGCGCCCAATGATCTCGGCGACCGAGATGCGCGTCCTCGATCGGAACGCGCAACACTTCGGCGTTTCCATCCTCGAGCTGATGGAAAGTGCCCTCTGCGGGACGGGGAACAACGGGGGGGACGGACTCGTCGCCGCCCGCTACCTCTCGAAGGAGGCGCGGGTGACGGTCCTGCTCGCCCGCCCTCCGGACCAGTTCGCGACGCCAGAGGCTCGGACGAATTTCGAGCGCCTCCGGGAGGTAGAGATCCTCGCAGGCCTGGACCAGAGCGAAGAGGCGATCGCCCGCGCAGACCTCCTCGTCGATGCCCTCCTTGGGATCGGTGCGTCGGACGAGTTGCGGGAGCCGTTTGCCTCCCTCGTGCGCCAGCTGAACGCCTCGGGGAAGCCGATCCTCAGCGTGGACGTCCCCAGCGGTTTCGGGACGAACCTCGCGGTCCATCCAACGGCAACCGTGGCGCTGCACGACGCGAAAGTGGGCATGACCCCGGAGAACTCCGGAGCGATCCACATCGCCGACATCGGCATCCCCTCGAAGATCGCAACCACGATCGGACCGGGCGAGTTCGTCCTCTATCCGGTCCCGAAGCCGGCGAGCCACAAGGGAGAGAACGGCCGCGTCCTCGTCGTCGGCGGCGGACCGTACACGGGCGCACCGGCCCTCGTCGGATTCGGTGCGCTCGGGGCCGGCGCGGACCTGGTCCACATCACCACGCCCGCGGTGGCGGCTCCCATCGTCGCGGGATACTCGCCAACGTTCATCGTCCATCCGCTCGTCGGCCACCGCCTGCTCCGCGAGGA
>VBMM01000009.1:8153-11279 GCA_005878415.1 Methanobacteriota archaeon | reverse complement strand
GGGCGACAGCGCCTCGATCTCCGTCGCCACGGCGGTGATCAGCGCCCTCGAGGAAGTCCCCGTCAGCCAGGCGGTCGCGATGACCGGCTCGTTGAGCGTCCGCGGGCAGGTCCTGCCCGTCGGCGGCGTCACGGCGAAGATCGAGGCAGCCGCGGAACTCGGGATCAAGAAGGTCGTGATTCCGCGATCGAACCTCAAGGACGTCCTGCTCGAGGACAAGTACCAGGGAAAGATCGAGATCGTCCCGGTTGACACGCTGAGCGAGGTGCTCGAAGAGGCCCTCGTGGGCCCGAAGAAGTCCGGGCTGATCAGCAAGCTCGCGGCCCTCGTCCCCAAGATGACCCCGGACAAGCCAGGCCCCGCAGCGGTCCCTCACTGAATCGTCTCGGAGGGATCCCATGGAAGAAGCCCCCGAGCCGTTCGAATTCTCCGAACCGATGCCCTGCTACGAGCCGAATCCGGCCTTGGCCCCCGGGCAGGAGGACGGCCGCTGCGTGCACTGCCGCAAGTTCCTGACGCTCGAGTGCCCGTACATCGACCACTTCCTCGGAGAGGATGAGGAGTGAGCGGGAGAGCCTTCTTCATCGGGCGGTTCCAGCCGTTCCACCGGGGCCATCTCGCGACGGTTCGGCGGATCCTGGAGACGCACGACGAGATCATCGTCGGGATCGGTTCGGCGCAGTACAGCCACACCGGCGAGAACCCCTTCACCGCCGGCGAGCGGTACGAGATGATCAAGCGCGCCCTCGATGCGGAGGGCATCCACAACTACCACATCGTGCCGATCCCGGACACGCACGTGCACAGCGTCTGGGTGAGCCACGTCCTCTCCCTCGTGCCGCGCTTCGATGTCGTGTTTTCGAACTCCGACCTCGTCGTCCGGCTCTTCCGGGAACATGGGTTCAAGGTCCTCTCACCGTCGCTCGTCGACCGAGAGCGGCTGTCCGGCACCCGGGTGCGGGAAGCAATGCTGAAAGGCGGCGACTGGCAATCGCTCGTCCCCGCCGTCGTCGCGGAGTACATCCACGAGATCGACGGGGTCGAGAGGATCCGAGAGACGCACAAGTACTCGACACCGTACGGCACCCGCGAGAACCACGACGAGTGAGAAAGCACACCCGTCCACGACCCTTCCGAGGACGGGCGCTGGCAGGCATCCCTCCAGAACGAGCGTTCGTTCGCCTAGATTCCTGCCTCATTCGGCCACGGCCTCTCAGGTAATAATTCATGGTTACCTGGAAGTTACCAGCGAATGTTCCGTTCTCGACGTTCCCCGATGGCTCACCACGAGATCAGGTAGCCGCAGTACGGGTCGTCCTTCAGCATGCACGCGACTTTCGTCACGGTCCCGTCCATTCCGATGAGCGCGAGGAACCCTTCGTAGGTCCCGAGCCACGCCGCGCACCGCGCCGGACTGCTCATCCAGTCGTAGTGCTTCATGATCGCCCGACGGTCCTGGACGTCGACCTCGAGACGGCCGTGGTTGTAGTCCCGGTTGTACGCGTTCGGTGAGAGCTCAAGGAGGAGGGGGAGCGGCAGCGCCCGGGTCAGCAGACGTCGGAGGGACGCGAAATTGCCCGCCTCCTCGCGGAGCATGGTCCGTGTCGCTTCGTACGTCCCGTCGCCGAAGCGGGATTCGACAAGGTCCAAGACCTCCAGCACGGATCGCAGCGGATACCACCCGTCGACGTCCAGGCGGGCAGGGTCGAGGCCGGCGTCGAGCAGCAACGAATCCGCCGCCGTCCGGCCGTGCCTGACGGACACCCAATGGTGGTAGGTCCGGAACTGGCTCCCCCGCACCATCGGCGCGACGAGCCGATCTCCCCGCGCGTCCGCGACCTCGGAGAAGACCGCGACGCCGAGGTTCGTCGGCGCATAGAGCTTTCCTCGTCGCTCCGCGCCGACCGATCGAACGAGGCCCGCGCGGACGAGCTCGCCGAGCGTCCGGCTCACGTGCGGGAGCCGCAGGCCGGTGTTCTTCGCGAGCTGCAGGGGCGTCTTCGGACCCGGGATCACGGCGGCGAGTACCTTCTCGCGCTGCCGACTCGCGATCACGTACGAAAGGCGCTCGAGCGAATCCGGAGGACGGGCGCGAACCGAGTCCATCCTGGTTCCCGTGAGCCTGCCAATGCGGCCCGGGACTCATTACCCTTTCCTCACGCGGCCCCGAGGTAGCCGATGAGGACCGGGACGAGGAGCGACGCCATCAGATGCACCCGTCGGACGCGGAGCGCGATTGGGACGAGACCGACGACCGCGGCCAGCGACGCGATGGCGAGGCCGACCGGGCCGGAGACGACGGCGAGGAGCGCGACGAGCGCGACGAGGGACGCGCCGCAGACGCGACGCGGGTCCGCCGTCGACGAACGCGATGCGACCCAGCGGGCCGTGCGGACGGCGAGGGGCGCCGCGACGGCCGTCGCGAGGACGGTCCCGACGATCAGGACCGCGAGCGACGCTGGGACCCGGAGCGGTTCCGTCCAGGACCCGACCTCGGGCAGCAGCCGATCCACGGCGACCGCCGCGCCGCTGCGGGAGCGATGGATCATGTAGAGGACCGAGACGCTCAGGAGGGCGGTCGAGCTGGACACCGCGCCGAGGACGACCATGAACTGCGATGGGCCCGTCGACTTGCGGACGTGCAGGGAGGCCAAGGTCGCCGCCGCACCCCCGCTCAGGCCCGGGAGCCACGAGACGCTCGCGCCCGCGAGCGTGCCGCGAATCGAGGAGCGGACGTCCGTCCGGTTGATCGCGCGCAGAGGTTCGAGCCGCTGCGGCGGGATCGTGCCAAGCCCCGCCCTCAATCCGATGAGCAGGCTCGGGATCCCGAAGAGCCCGGAGAACAACGGGAACAGGATTACTCCCGCGTCGAGCGGGGTCGGTCCTCGCAACGTCGCCACGCCGAGGGCCGCGGCGAGCGCCTGGACCCATGCCGCCCTCCAGACTCGACGGGCCTTCCCTCCGCGGGACTCGGACACGAGCAACGCCCCGAGGACGAACGCAAGGAACACGGCGGACCACGGTCGAAAGTGATCCGCGAGGCCGATCGGGTCCGATAGCACGGCCCGCAAGGGGATCAGCGCGAGCACCGCGAACGCGGTGCCGGGCACCACGCCGCGCGCCGCG
>VBMM01000009.1:0-8122 GCA_005878415.1 Methanobacteriota archaeon | reverse complement strand
GGGATGAAGTCGAAGACGGCGTGAGCGGCCGCGGTCGCGAGCAGGTAGAGCGCGAGGAAGATGCCGACGCCGCTCGCCGCGGTGGCTTCTGGGAGGACCGACGTGAGGAACGCCGCCCACGCGGGTTCCGTCGCCAAGACGAGTGCGGCGACGTTGTTCACATGCAACCCCGGCGAGAGTCCGGTCACGATGCCGGTGAGGACGCCGAGCATCACGACGAGGACGAAGCCGAGGAGGAACGCCGGGAGGAGCACGCGAGCGGACCGGGCGTCCGGAAGGTGAAGGTCTGCGGTGCAGGTAGGCTACACTCACGCCGTGCGTTTCGGGCCCCAGCCCCCGCCGCCCGGCGTCTCGAGGATCAGCACGTCGCCTTTCGAGAGGGGGACCGTGACCTTCGAGGGCAGGCGACGCCTCTTGCCGTCGTGCACGAGGAAGTTCCGTCCGGGCTGACCGTCCGCGCCGCCGTGCAGGCCGCTCGGCGGGAGGACCCGCCTCTCCGTGAGGATCGACGCGGTGCCCCTCGAGGCGAGGAGCCGCACGGAGCGGCGCACGCCGTCGCCGCCCGGATGGAGGCCCCCGCCGCCGCTCGAGGGGATGAGCCGGTATTCCTCGACGCGGAGCGGGTACGCGAGCTCGAGCGCCTCGACCGGCGTGTTTCGCGTGTTCGTCATGTGCGTGTGGACCCCGGACATGCCGTCCCGGAACGGGAGGGCGCCTTCCCCGCCCGCGATCGTCTCATAGTACGAGAAGGGCTTTCGTCCGGATGCGCCGATCGTCAGGTTGTTCATCGTCCCCTGGCTCTGCGCCGGCACGCGGTCCGCGAGGGGTTCGGCGAGGGCGCGGAAGATCACGTCCACGATTCGCTGCGACGTCTCCACGTTGCCTGCCGCGACCGCGGCCGGCGATCGCGCGCGCACGAGGCTCCCTTCTTCCGCGAGGACCCGCACAGGTCGATACGCGCCCGCATTCCGGGGCGCCTCGGGGTCCGTGAGACAGCGCACGACGTAGTACGAGGCGCTCAGGGTGACGGCGAGAGGCGCGTTCACATTGCCGTCGACCTGCCGGTCGGTGCCGGCGAAGTTGATCGTGAATCCGGACCCGCCGATGGACACCTCCGCGCGAATCCGGATCCGCGAATCTCGGTCGGAATGTGCCGACTCAAGGAAATCCTCCGCGGTCCAAGTCCCCCGGGGCAGCGGTTGGATCGCGGCGCGCACCCGCCGTTCCGCGTAGTCAAGGAGCGCGTCGGAGTCGGCCCGGAGACGCGTCACCCCATGCCGCGACGCGAGCTCCGCGAGGCGTCGGGCCCCGAGCTCGTTCGCGGCCACCTGGGCGCGGAGGTCGCCGAGACGCTCCGGCGGATTCAACGTCTCGCGTCGGAAGCGGTCGAGGACCTCTCGCCGCTCCCGACCGCGATCGAGGAACTTCTGCGGTTCCAGGATGATGCCCTCCTCCTCGAGTCGCGTGGCGTCCGCGGGCATCGACCCGGGCGCGATCCCGCCGATATCGGCGTGGTGGGCGCGGTTCGCCGCGAATCCGAGGATCCGTCCGCGCACGAACACGGGGCGGACCAGGGTGACGTCGGGGAGATGCGTCCCGCCGCGGTATGGATCGTTCAGGATGACTTGATCGCCTTCGCGGAGCGTGCCCGGGAACTCCCGTAGGACCGACTCGACAGCCGTCGGCATCGAACCAAGGTGGACCGGGATGTGTTCCGCCTGGACGAGCATCCGGCCGTCCTCGTCGAAGAGGCCACAGCTCGCGTCCATCCGCTCCTTGATGTTCGGGGAGTACGCGGTCCTCCGGAGGGCGGTGCCCATCTCCTCCGCGATGAACGCAAACGCCATCCGGGCCACTTCGAGTTCGATCGGGTTCACGTGCCCACCTCGATCACGAGCAGGCCGGGAGGTCGGATCGACACGCGCGCGTCCGGAGGGACGACGGTCGTCGCGTGGTCCTCCTCGAGGATGACGGGTCCATCGACTTCCGCGGCGATTCCGAGAGAATCGCGATGCACGACCTCGGCATCGAGCCATCCGTCCTCGAACAGTACACGTCGGTGGCCGGATGAATGCGAAGGGCGGGTCGGTCGGGCCGGAGTTCGGACGGGCCTCGGGACCCGCACCGCGAGACGGACCGTGACGAGCTCGATTGGTTCGTGACGGGATACGTATCCATATCGGACGCGATGGGCGCGTCGGAAGGACGCCGCAAGGTCTCCGCGGAGCGGGATGCTCAGCTCGTAACTCTGACCGCGAAACCGGAGGTCGACGGTCGCGTCCATGAGCGCGCGCCGGGGGTCGAACTCCTGGGACTCGAGATCCGACCGCGCGCGCTCCTTGAATTCCGCAATCGCCCGAGCGATCGCAGGCCCGGCGCGATCGAGCGGACGCACGACGCTTCGGCTGTATTCCCGACCGACGGGAGAGATGAGGACGCCGTACGCGGAGAACGCCCCGGGCAAGAACGGCACGACCACGGTCCGCATGCCAATCTCGCGCGCGAGCGCGACGGCGTGCATCGGGCCGGCACCGCCGAAGGCGAGCAGCGCCTGCTCCGTCGGATCGACGCCGCGGCGCGCGAGCACGAGGCGCATCGCCTTCGCCATCGAAGCTCGGACGACCCGTTGCACCCCGAGCACCGCTTCGTCGGCCGAAATCCGGAGGTGCGCCGCGAGCCGTTCGATCGCCTTCGCGGCGAGTTCCTTGCGCAGCGGGAGCCCGCCCCCGAGGAGTCCAGGGCCCAACGCTCCGCCCACGAGGTCCGCATCGGTCACCGTAACGCGGTCGCCGCCCTTGCCGTAGGCGACGGGTCCGGGATCTGCGCCGGCGCTCTCCGGTCCGACCCGCAACGCACCCCCGGGATCGATCACGGCGAGGCTCCCGCCGCCGGCCCCGACGGACTCGATGTCGACGACGGGCAACGCGAGCGGGAACGAATCGATGACCGCCTCCGTCGTCCAAGCCGGCTGGCCGTCCTCCAAGACGGAGAAGTCGGCACTCGTCCCGCCCATGTCAAACGTCATCAGGTGTCGAAGTCCCGGCGCGCGGGCGATCGACGCCGCCGCGGCCACGCCGCCCGCGGGGCCGCTGAGGACCATGTCGATCGGCCGCCGAACGACCGCGCGGTCCGTGGTCACGCTCCCGGACGAACGCATGACGAGGAAGCCGTGGCGGAGGGAAGCGTCGAGCGCGGCGAGGTACCGAGTCACGAGCGGCTTGACATAGGCGTCCAGGACCGTCGTCGACGAACGTTCGTACTCTCGAAATTCCGCGAGGACCTCATGGCTCACGGAAATCGGGAGGTCTCGGAACGCTCGGGAGATTGCGCGCTCGTGTTGTGGACGCAGGAACGAGAAGAGGAGCGAAACCGCGACGGACTCCGCTCCCGAATCGCGCACCGCGCGCACCACGCGTTGGATTTCTCGGGGTGTCGGGCGCAACAACGGACGGCCGCGCGCGTCTACGCGTTCGTGGAGTCCGAAGCAGCGCTCGCGCGGCACGGGAGGCGAGGGTCTCGTTACGCGGAAATCGTACAGGGATGGGCGATTCTGCCGTGCAATCGTGAGCAGGTCCTCGAACCCCGCAGTCGTGATGAACGCAATGCGCGCACCCTTCCGCTCGAGGATCGCGTTCGTCGCCACGGTGGTCCCGTGGGACATCCCCGTGGCACCGACTTCCCGCATCCCCGCATTCACGGCCTCGGCGGGGTCCCGGGTCGACGGTAGTTTGAGCGAGACGACCGAACGGCCGCGAAAGCCAACAAAATCCGTGAAGGTTCCGCCGACATCGACGCCGACGTCCACGCCGGCGGAATGGACGGACGACTCAAGTCCTTTGTCGCCGACTACGCGTTCCCGTTGTTCTTCAGGGAGCCCTCCATGAATTGCCGATATCCTTCGAGGTCCAGCAGCCCGTGGCCGCTGTAGTTGAACGCGATCACCGTCTCCTCGTTCCGCGCCTTCGCTTCGAGGGCGAGGTCGATCGCCCCGCGGATCGCGTGGCACGTCTCGGGTGCCGGGATCAGCCCCTCGGTCTTCGCGAAGATCTGCCCCGCTTCGAACGTGCTTAACTGGTCCACGGCGCGCGGCTCGACGATCCCGGCATCGAGGAGCACGCTGAGCGTCGCGGCGGTCCCGTGGTACCGCAATCCGCCCGCGTGGATCCGCGGCGGCACGAACGTGTGGCCGAGCGTGTGCATCTTGACGAGCGGCGTCATCTCGCCCGTGTCGCCGAAGTCGTACTCGTACTTGCCCTGGGTCATCGATGGGACGGATACCGGCTCGACCGCGACGAAGCGCGTCTCGGATCGACCGTGGAGGCGTTCGCCGATCATCGGGTACGCGAAGCCCGCGAAGTTCGATCCGCCGCCGACGCTGCCCACCATGTAGTCTGGGGTGACGTCCGCGAGCTCGAACTGCCGGATCACCTCTTGACCGATGATCGTCTGATGCATGAGGACGTGGTTCAGCACGCTGCCCAGGGAGTACTTCGTGTTCGTCCCGGTGACCGCGGCCTCGATCGCCTCGGAGATCGCGATGCCGAGAGAGCCGGGGTGGTCCGGGTCCGCGGCGAGGATCTTCTTCCCGACGTTCGTGCGGTCGCTGGGGCTCGGGATCACCTCCGCCCCGTAGAGCTGCATCACGTACTTCCGGTACGGCTTCTGGTCGTACGAGACGCGGACCATGAAGACCTTCGCCTTCATCCCGAAGTAGTTCGCCGCCAGGGCGAGCGCGGACCCCCATTGGCCCGCGCCGGTCTCCGTGGCGTACGCCTCGACGCCCTCCCGGCTCGCGAAGTACGCCTGCGCGAACGCCGTGTTCGGCTTGTGCGAGCCGACGGGCGAGAGGTCCTCCCGCTTGTAGTAGATCCGCGCGGGCGTCTTGAGGAACGCCTCGAGGCGCGTCGCGCGGTAGAGCGGCGTCGGCCGGCCGATCCGGAAGTACGCCTCGCGCAACTCCTCCGGGATTGGCTCCGCTCGGTTCGGACTCATCTCCTGCCGGATCAGCTCCTTGGGGAACAGGGGCTCGAACGCCTGGGGGGGCACGGGCTCCTTCGTCCCCGGATGCAGGTACGGCGGGAACGGCGCCGGGAGGTCCGGGAGGATGTTGTACCAGGCTTTCGGCAGGTCCTCCGTGTCGAGGAGGATCTTCACGTCGCTCGCGCCCGCCGATTCCGGTTTCAAAGCCTGCATGGGACCACCGATGTCCGAAGGATGCATAATTTGAACACTATATAACGATTCTGTCCCATGACGTCTATTTTATGACCTTGAGTAACGAAAACATTAACCCTCAGAGCGCTCTTCCGTACATTGGGCCAGGCATATGTGGGCGCGGTTCCGTCCTTACTTCAAAGGGTTCCCGGCGCAGGAGAAGGTCGCGCAGCTCATGGTCGTCTACGGGCTGCGGGTGCACGAGGGGAGCGTGTTCGCCGGCGACATCAAGCTCTCGGACACGGCGATGGCCCGCGCCGCCGGGGTGGACCGCCGCGTCGTCACGGCGACCGTCGAGACGATCGACCGGAACGGCGAGCTGAAGGCGTTCTTCGACAAGCTCCGGCCCGTGTGCCACCTCCGAGAGATCGCGCCGCTGATGAATTGGGGAGCGATCGAGATCGTGCCGACGAACGCCTCGAAGCCCGGCATCCTCGCGGGCGTGGCGGCGATCATCGCGCAGGCCGGCATCTCGATCCGGCAAGCGATCATGGACGACCCGGAGATCGTCGACGATCCGCACGGGTTCATCGTGACCGAAGCGCCCGTGCCGGAGCGGTTGTTGCCGCAGATCAAGCAGGTCGATGGGGTCAAGTCCGTCGTGTTGCACTGAACCGGAGAGATGGCGTCCGCTTGGCCGTGCAGCCGACACCCTTTTCCCGCGAAGCCCCGTGGCGGGTGAGCATGGGCTGGCACGGCCTTCTGCGCGTCGTGGACTTCCAGGCGCTCCTCGTGTCCCAGCCGTCGATCGCCGCGGCGCTGGACAAGGCGCAGCGGGCGAGCGGCACCAAGTCACCCCAGGCGAAGGCGCTCCGGGAGGCATACCACCTCCTGGCGAAGGTCCTGTGGACTCGGCGCGCCTCGATTCAGCGGGTCCACGACCTGGCGTGGCTGGATCACTCGGTCGTATCCGCCTCGGCTCGCCTCGGGCGCGTCTGGCAGGGCGAGGACGGCCTCCGGTCGATCGGGAGCGTCGAGGCCATCGCATCGGATGCCGTCTTCCTCGAGCTCTTCCCGTCGAAGGGCTCGGATTGGATCGAGGTCCCGGTCGAGGCGTTCGCGGGAATCAGCCCGACCGTGAAGCTCGAACGAGGAGTCGCCGGGCCAATCCGCGTCGGGCTCGTCCCGGAACCTCGACTCAAGACGCTGTACGATGCCGCGGCGACCACGAAGTTCGATGCGCCGCCGACCGCGGTGACGGTCCTTGGAGAAATCGAGGCGCTTGCCGCCTCTGCGCGCCGCGCCGGGAGCCCGAGCGCCGCGGTCGTGTTCGCCGCGTCGTCATTCGAGGATGTGGCCGCCGAATAGCCGCGCGTGGTCGCGCATCATGCAGCGGTCCTGGACGACCGTCTTCCCGGCGGCCTGCGCCTTCTTCGCGGCCTCCTCATGGCGAATCCCGAGTTGCATCCAGATCACCTTCGCGGGGCCGCGGATTGCCTGGTCGACGATTGGCGGGACATCGGCGGATGGCCGGAAGACGTCCACGGCATCGTACGGGATCGGGACCGCCTCCAGGGAGGGATAGGCTTTCTCCCCGAGGATCACGTCCGCGGTAGGGTTCACCGGGATGATCCGGTAGCCGGCCATTTGCATGTACTTCGGGACGCGGTGCGCGTCCTTCGCAGGATCCTTCGAACATCCCACGACGGCAATCGTCCGGATCGTCGTGAGGATCCGCCGAACCTCCGAATCATCCATGTCCAAACCCCACACGGCCTAGCCGCAGGTCTCGCTTAAGCCTTCGCGGAGACGAGCCTTCGGATGGCCTCTTTGAGGCTCGACGCGAGCTCGAGCCGAGCCGCGTCTTCAAACCGGAACCATCGAATCTCGGAGTGCTCCCGCGGACCCTTCACGCGGATCCCGAGTTCCTCCTCGAGCTCACGGACGAGGGCCATCGCCGGCTCTTCGCACGGCACGAGATGCCCGCCGAACGCGTCCCACATCCCGGCGAACCGGGTCGTGCTCGTCCGCCTCCCGAGGAGTACGCGGTCTCCGCGGACGATCAGCCCGGTCGAGGTGACGTGGATCACAGAGACCCCATCGCGCTCCCCCTGATATTTCGTTCTCGCAGGCGAGTTAGACGAAACGACAGCGGGGTTTCGTGATTTTACACGAAAACGCGGAGGTCCTTTGCAACCCTGTGTTCGCAGCCCTCTCCCAAAGATTCATCTCAGCAGCGCACGCTTGACCGGACATGGAGGCGGTCGCTCGCGAGATCGCGGAGCGGCTACGCGCCGCGCCGTCGGTGCGAATCGTGACGCACATCGACACGGATGGCATAACGGGTGGAGCGATCGCATCGGAGTCCCTTGATCGTGCGGGGATCCAACACGAGGTCGCGTTCGTCAAGACGCTCGACGAGGCCGTCATCGCGGACATCAAGCGACGCGGCACGCCGCTCGCGTGGTTCGTCGATCTCGGTGCGGGAATGCTCCATGCCCTCCAGGGCCTCGACGCCGTCGTCACGGATCACCATGTGCCAACCGCCCGCGAAGTCCCCCGCGCGCTCCGCGGCGATCTGATCCGGTTCGCCGAGTCGCAGGATCGCGTCCTGATGTTGAACCCCCACCTGGAGGGCGAAGGCTCCGACGTCGCGAGCGGCGCCGGCTGCGCCTATGCGGTCGCGAAGGCCCTCGACCCGAAGAACACGGACCTCGCCGCGATCGCGATCGTCGGCGCGGTCGGGGACGTCCAGGACCAGGAGTTCCGCCGACTCTCCGGGTACAACCGCACGATCCTCGAGGACGGCGTCGCCGCCGGCGTCGTGGCGGCGGAGATCGACTTGCGGCTCTTCGGACGGGAGACCCGGCCCGCGTACAAGATGTTGCAGTACGCCACCGACCCGTGGATCCCGCGGCTCAGCGGCAACGAGGAGGCGTGCATCGCGTTCCTCCTCGAGCTCGGGATC
>VBMM01000008.1 GCA_005878415.1 Methanobacteriota archaeon | reverse complement strand
GTTGAGCCTCAGCGCGGCCACGCGGATCCTGTTGGCCGACACCCCGCTCCCGGACGCGTTCCTCGTGGTGGCGCTCGTCGTCCTGTTCTACGTCGGATACAGCGCTTGGCTCAGTGCCCATCAGATGCCGACCGAAGCGTGAGAGAGTGGGCGCGCAAGGGGCGTACGACCGCATCGAGGCCGACATGCGGGCCATCTGGGGCGACATGGCTCTGGCGATGCTGCGGAAGCGGCTGCGCGATGTTCGCGCGGACCGCTCGACCCTCACGGAGGACGACCTCGTGAAGGTCGTCGAATTGCTCCGCGCCCGGACGCTGCCGTCCGTCATCGGGGATGAAGGGGCCGACGTGAAGGCGAAGCAATACCTCGCGTGGATCGCGGACGGCTCGTGACCTCTCAGGCGGTCTCTTCGAGTTCCTGGACGCGGTACCGCTCCAATTGCATGCGGGCGAGGACGTCGAGGTCTTCCGCGAGGCATTTCTCGATCGGCTCGACGCGCAGCTCGGCGATGCCCGCGCCCGCGACGGGCGCCTTTCGGATGACCGCGTCCCAATGGAACGCGAGCGTCCAGCTCCCCTGGGAGGAAGACTCCACGGTCAGGAGCCGCATCGTCTCGGCGGGGACGCCCGCCTGGCCCATCAGGATCCGCTCCGCGCTCTCCCGCGGGCTCATCCCGTAGTCGAGGGGACCGCCGGGGAGCGTCCATGCGTCGCGGACGACCGGATCCCGCCGATGGCGGATCAACACGATCCCGTCGTCGTTCCGTGCGAAGATCACGCAGCGAAGCTCCAAGCCTCCGCTCGACCGCCCCACCGCGCGCGGGAAGATCGCCTTCTCTCGTTCCGGCATCGACCCGGAAGCCGCTCCGGATTCGATAAGGGTTTCCGAGGCTCACGCCGCCGGAAAGCTCAGCGTATGGCCTCCCGCCTGGCGTCGCGTCTTCGCGGGGGCCCGAATCCGGAAGCCCTTGTGGCGGGCGTAGCGGTGCATGATTCTCAGGATGTACCGCCCGCCGATCCGGGCCGTTGCGACGACCATCGCTTTCATCGGACCCGGCAGGTGCGTGAGGCGCCAGAGGTCCTCGTCGATTTCCATGAGGACGTGCCGCCACGCTCGGTACGCGACATTGAAGCGCGCCTCGTCGATCATCTCGTCGAGGTTGTAGAACTCCTCGCCCCGCAGGACGCCGACCGGGACGAAGGTCAGCGGCGCCGTGATGAAATGCGCTCCGGGAATCTGCTCCATCCGATCGATCAGGTCCACGGTCATCCATGCATCCTCCGGCGTCTCTCCCGGGAGGCCGAGGATGATCGTGAAGGCGGGGTACCAATGGTTCCGGCACAGGATCTCCGTGCCTTGGACGACCACGTCGGGCCATTCTTCCGCCGTGAACGGCGCGGCCTTTCGATGAAGGACGGCGCGAGAGAGGCCCGGGCTGCCCGTCTCGATGCCGCTCTGGATTCCGACGAGCTTGTCCGGACCTGCTTTGACGATCTCGGAGAGGTCCTCGATCAGCCCCGGGTTCGTGACGGCCGCGCTGACGGTCCCGTGCGTCGGATAGCAGTGCGTGACGCCCGGCTGAGCCATGACGAAACGGAAGAGCTCCTTGACCGCGTCCTCGTTGGGCTCCATCGTCCTCCAGTTCTCGAGCTGGTAGAGGAAGATGTCATCCGACTGGAGCTGGATCGACGATTGGCCGATGCGGGCGTTCATCGCCAACTCGTCGGCGATGTAGTCGAGGGGGAAGTACCGCGGACGGCGGAGCGTCACCTCGCAGAACTCGCATCCGCGGCCGCACCCGCGCATGACCTCGTTCATCGCGTGCATCGTCGGGCCGAGGATCTTCGGGATCTGATCGACGGACGGCGCGGTCGCGTTCGTGAATCGCATGACGGGAGGCGCATCGCCGTTCCCGATCCGGTCGAAGATCTCGGGGATGAGGTGGTCGACTTCCCCGTGGACGATGTGGTCGATCCCCAGGGATTCCTGCATCTCGGCGCGACAGTCGAAGTGCCATGCACCCGGGCCGCCCAGGACGACCTTGTACTTCCGCCCGGGGCGCTGGACCCGTCGGGCGAGTTCCAGGAACTTCGCCTTCGTGTAGGGGGTCAGGATGCCGCCCATCGTGAAGGACATGCTCACGGGCCCGAGGCCGAGCGGGTCCATCGAGTGCAGCCCGACGATCTCCGTGTCGTCGGTGATGTATCGATCGATGTCCTGGGGCGGCGCGATCACGACCTCCTTGCGGCCGTGGACTCGGGCCAGGGAGGCCTCGACCTTGCGCAGGCCGTAGGGGACCTGGATCGGCCGGCCTTCCGCGTCGAGTTTCGGCGGGTCCGCGAGGATCCGGAAGACGAGTCGGGAATACCAGAAGTCGGTGGGGATGCAACTGAAGAACGTCGCCAGCGGGACGTTCCGATAATCCGTCATCAGCGTGTAGTCGGCCGCGAGCACGTACTTTGCCATCGCTCCCCCCCACCTCCAGACGGGCGATCGTCTAGACGGAGTGTTCGCTGGGCGGTCAGGTCCTGTGCACTCCCGAATGGGCCGGTGCCGTTAGATATACATTGCGTTTCCAGGCTACCCGGCGATTCCCCGAGGCGCATCGGCGGTCCGTGCGGTGATCCGCGCGAGTAGGCGAAGGGTTCATCGCCGCCCTCGAGTTCGCTGGCCGCGAGGCGGTGTCCATGGTGGACGTCGGCGAGAAGGCGCCCGATTTCACGTTGCTGAACGACGAAGCGAAGCCTGTGACGCTCTCGAAAGAACTCGGCCACGGTCCCGTCGTGCTCTCGTTCTACGTGTTCGACTTTACCAACGTGTGTCAGGGCCAACTCTGCGCGATTCGGGACTCGCTCGGCGCGATCGAATCGTACGGCGCGAAGGTGTACGGGATCAGCACGGACAGCCACCACAGCCACCGGGTGTTCAAGGAAGAGAATCGGATCAACTATCCGCTGCTGAGCGACTGGAACCGGGGCGTGAGCAAGGCGTACGGCGTGCAGTATGACCGCTTCGGGGGCTTCGGCCTGCAAGGCGTCGCCAAGCGGTCCGTGTTCATCCTCGACAAAGAAGGCATCGTGCGGTACAAGTGGGTCACGGACGACCCGAAGGTTCCCCCGGACCACGCGA
>VBMM01000007.1 GCA_005878415.1 Methanobacteriota archaeon | reverse complement strand
CGCGAACGTGCGGGCCGCGACGGCGATCGCCTCGTCGGACACGGCGACGGCGGCGCCGCGCGTCTCCCGGAGGGCACGGAGGACGATGCGGTCCGCGACGGTCGAGGGGACCCGCAGTCCAGCCGCGTTCGTCTTCGGGTGGGGCCACGGTTCCGCAGACTCTCGTCCCTCCGCCCACGCGCGGACGAGGGGCGCGCACCCGTCCGCCTGGACGAGTCCGATCCGGGGCCACGGCCCCTCGAACCAGCCGAGCTCCCGCAGCTCGTGGAGCGCCTTCCACGCGCCTGCGATTCCGGTCCCGCCCCCCGTCGGGAAGAGGATCCAGTCCGGCATCGTCCCGAGGGCCTCCCAGATTTCCAGCAGCATCGTCTTCTTGCCCTCGACGCGGTACGGCTCTCGTAAAGTCGCGACGCTGAACGTCGGCGTCGTCCGCGCGAGATCCTCGACGATCCGACCCGCGTCCGCGATGTCCTCGTCGACCTGCAGGAGGTGGGCCCCGTAGGCGAGGGTTTCCTGCGCCGCGGCGCTCGGTCCGTCTCGGGCCATGACGACGATCGCCCGCACGCCGTACACGGCGGCGTACAACGACAGGGCTGCGCCCGCGTTGCCCGCGGTCGGGACCGCGAGGGTCGATGCGCCGAGGGCCTCCGCCATCGGTACCGCCACCGCCATGCCGCGCGCCTTGAACGTCCCCGTCGGATTGAGTCCCTCGTCTTTGACGTACAAGGCGGCGACCTTGAGGCGCGCGACCCGTCCGCCGCCCCCGATCCGCTCCAGCTTGTATAGCGGCGTGCCGCCTTCGCCGCGGGAATGGATCTCGGCGTCGTTCAGCGGGAGCAGCGGAGCATATCGCCACAGATCCTTTCGCGCCGGGAGGTCGTCTCGCCGGACGTCGCTCCACTCGTAACGCGCGAACAGCGGGGCGCCGCAGTCGCAGACGTTCCGCAGGCGGACCTCGTGTTTCTTCGAACATGCGGTGCATTCGAGGAACGCGGGGCGCACGGCACCGGGCATGCCGACGACGCCCTTAGGGTTTCTCCCGCGATGCCTTTATCACCGCGGCCGCATTCGACGCGTCGATGGAGGTCACAGCCCCTGCGGTCGAGCTTGAGCGTGCGTACGAGGGGATGGTCGCCGCCATGCGGTCCCGCGGGCGGATCCTGGTGGCGTACTCGGGAGGCGTGGACAGCGGCCTCGTGGCCCGGGTCGCCCACGACGCGGTCGGCAGGGACGCGCTCGCCGTGATCGCGGACGCGGAATCCTTGGCTCGACGCGAGCTCGAGGAGGCGCTCGACGAGGCCGCCGAGATCGGGATTCCGGTGAAGGTGGTCCGCGTATCGGAGCTGGCGAACGACCGCTACGTCGAGAATCCGACGAACCGTTGCTATTTCTGCCGACAGGAACTCGGTGCGGCGCTCCGGCCGCTCGCGGCGGATCTCGGCTATCGAATCATCGCGGACGGCGTGAACCTGTCGGACCTCGGCGATTATCGACCGGGGATCCAGGCGATGAACGAGGCCGGCTTCTGGCATCCCCTCGTCGAGTTCGGCCTCGCGAAGCCCGACGTCCGCTCGC
>VBMM01000006.1 GCA_005878415.1 Methanobacteriota archaeon | reverse complement strand
GCTCGGGTATCGAAGCGGCTCGATGAACGAGCATCGAGGCGCGCCTCCGAACCCTTAAGTATTACGCCGTTATCGACGCGATGCCGGGGACGTCCAACCGTCCAAAATCAGGAGAGGCGCGTGTGGCAACGTCGGTCGGGATCATCCCGAGCCTGATCATCGGGATTCGGGAAGGGATCGAAGCCGCCCTCGTGATCGGCATCATCCTTGGCTACCTCGTGAAGATCAATCGGGGCGACCTGAAGCGCTACGTATACGGAGGCACCGCCGCCGCCAGCGGCGCAAGCGCCGGCGTCGCCGCGATCCTCGTCGTCCTGACGATCGAATGGGAGGGCTTTGGCGAGCAGGTGTTCGAAGGCATCGCGATGCTCGTCGCGGTCGCCGTCCTCACGTCGATGGTCCTCTGGATGATGAAGGCATCCACGAGCATCAAGGCCCATGTGCAGCGGCGCATCGATGCGGTCTTGACGGAGCGGCAAGGCGTCGGCCTGATGATCCTCTCCTTCGTGGTGGTGCTCCGGGAAGGCATCGAGACGGCTCTCTTCGTGTTCGGTGCGGGGACCCTCACCTCGCCGCTCGAAGCGGTCGTGGGCGTCGCCCTCGGGCTGCTCGTAGCCACGATCATCGGCGTGGGGATCATCCGCGTTTCCTGGCGGATCAACTTGAAGCGCTTCTTCCAAGGGACCGGCGTTTTCCTCGTCCTGATCGCCGCGGGTCTGTTCGCGCACGCGATTCGCGAGCTCCAGCAAGCCTTCTCGTGGACCTTTGGCTCCGTGGCCGTCTACAATCTCACCCTCGTCTTCCCGGACGACGCGTCGAACCCGGCGGGATATCTCCTCCGGGGGATCCTCGGGTACAACGCCGCGCCGACCGTCCTCGAGGCGGCGGGGTACGTCACGTACTGGGTGGTCGTCATCCTGGCGTACCTCGGAATCCGCGGCGGCCGGATCGCCGTCGTAAGCCGACCATTCCGCCGCTTCTGGAGCGCGATTTCGGGGCGAAAGGAGCCCGCGAACCTCGAGGGCGATTGGGGCGCCGCTTCGGCGGCGAATCGATGAGAGGTCCGTGGCGAATCGGCCTACGGACTGATCTTGATGACCTTCGTTGGGCAGGCCGTCTCGCACGCCATGCAATCGATGCAGTCTGACTCGCGGATCATGTCGGACTTGTCGGTCCGGTACTTGTCCCACTCCTCGCTGCCCTTCTCAACGATCTTGTCGTTGCCCGTCCCCTTTTTACCCGGGGCGAGAATCCACTCGAAGACGTCGACGGGACAGACGTCCATGCACACGCCGTCCGCGACGCAGCCGTCGAAGTCGACGGCGACGTGGGTGCCGTGGATCCCGAGCTTCGTGGGATACGGGGTGCCGTCCGCGTCGGGCCGTTCCTTGCCCTCCGCGAAGACCTTGTGCTCGAAATGGGTCCCCGTCTCCGGATACTCGTCGGGCTTGTTCATGAAGTCCGGATCGATCGGCTTTGCGTTGAAGTCCACTTCCCGCGACATGCGGTTGCCTCCCTTGGCGGTACACGCCCGACCCTGTAACCGGCCGGGCAATGGCTTGTATACACCCCCCCTTTTTGACCTTTCCGGTTTGACGGAGGCCGCGGCCTCCCTCGCGCGATCCGGACGATTTCGACCGCGCGAGTTCGCAATGTATTTCGCCTGTCGCGTCGTGGCCCAACCTCATGGCGAGACGACTGGGCCCGCGCACCCGCGCGATCCACGGCCGCAGACCGAAAGGCCACGGACCGCTCGTGACCCCAATCTACGCGAGCTCGACGTGGGCCCTCGAATCGGCGCGTCAGGGTGCGGAGTTCGCCGTCGAGTTCGCCCCGGAGGCGTACTACACGCGATGGGGCAATCCGACCCTCCGTGATCTCGAGGAGACGCTCGCCGACCTCGAAGGCGGCGCGCGCGGTCTCGTGACCGGATCGGGGATGGGGGCGATCGCCTCCGCGATCCTCGCATGCGTGGACGCGGGCGATCACGTCGTGTCCGGATCGAGCCTCTACACCGCGACGACGGAGATCTTCACGCGGCTCCTGCCTCGGTTCGGCGTGAAGACGACCTTCGTGGATCCACGTCGGCCCCGCGCATGGGTCGAGGCGGTGCGCCGGAACACACGACT
>VBMM01000005.1 GCA_005878415.1 Methanobacteriota archaeon | reverse complement strand
GAAAGGGTCCGCCGAGGCGGCGCGGATGATCGACATCCTGGAGAAGGAGTTCCACGCGCACGTGCGGCCGGACAGCGGGCTCGGCATCAAGCCGATGAGCGAGACCGGCTCGAAGCGGCTCATCCGGAAGGCGATCCGGTACGCGATCCAGAACGGCCGCCGGTCCGTGACGCTCGTGCACAAAGGGAACATCATGAAGTACACCGAGGGCGCGTTCCGCACCTGGGGATACGAGGTCGCGAAGAAGGAGTTCGGCGAATCGACGATCACCTGGGAGGACGTCGCCAAGTCGCACGGCGGCCAAGCGCCGAAAGGCAAGGTCGTAATCAAGGATGTCATCGCGGACAACATGTTCCAGCAACTCCTGCTGCGGCCGGAGGAGTACGACATCCTGGCGACGACGAACCTGAACGGGGACTATCTGAGCGATGCGGCCGCGGCGCAGATCGGAGGCCTCGGCGTCGCGCCGGGCGCCAACATCGGGGACGCCCACGCGCTCTTCGAGCCGGTCCACGGGAGCGCGCCGAAGTACGCAGGACTGGACAAGGTCAACCCGACCGCCGAGATCCTCGCGGGCGTCTTGATGCTCGAGTACCTCGGATGGAGGGATGCGGCCTCGCGGCTCCGGGACGCGGTGAAGGCCGTCATCCGTTCCAAGGTCCTCACGTACGACCTGGCGCGCCAGATGCCCGACGCGAAGGAGGTCGGGACGGCCGCCTTCGCCGACGCCGTCGTCGGCGCGATCCACGGGGCGGGCCGTTGACGGAGCGTGGCGGCCACGCATGCGATTCGCAACTCGAACAGTCCGTCTGCGCCGAGATGCAACACCAAGGCCTCGCGCACGAGCACCGATCGCTCCACTTCCGGGTCGCGGATGAGGCCGGCGGCAAGGCGGACTACACGCCCGCGATCGTCGCGCGACGCGGATCGATCCTGTTCCTCGTGGATTCGGTCGAGTCCGGGACGGACCGCGACGCAATCGATCGCTTCTCGAGATTCCTCGAACAACACTCGCCGGAACTCGTCCTCGTCCTGGTGACGACGGACGATGCGGTCGAGCGAATCCCCCCCGGGGCGTACGACGAGGTCTATGCCGCATCCGACGTCGGCAAGCTGACGACGCGCATTCGGTCACAAGATCCGAAAGGGATCATCCGACCGTTCGAGAAGCCGAGTCCGCGGGACTCTGCCAGGTGATTCGGCGGCCCCCGAGGGCCGAGGGCGTTCAAGCGACCCACGGGTTGAAGAAGGAAGGCCGCTTTCCTTCGGGGGAGCATGGTCCTGAGTCCGACCGAGACGTACGTCGCGACCCTCTTCCTCGCCGTCACGCTGTCGATCTTCGGCCGCAAGATGTACCTCCGCCTGCGGTACCTCTTCGCCGCGAAGGGCGTGGAACGGCGGTGGGATCACATTCCCACGCGGATCAAGAACTTCGTCGTATACGGGATCTTCCAGAGGAAGGTCGCACGCGAATGGTACGCCGGCGTGCTTCACTCGTTCATCTTCTGGGCGTTCATCATCTTGGGCACGAGCGTCGTCGAGATCACGGCGCAGGCCTACGCGCCGGGCTGGCGGGTGCCGACCCCGACGATCGCCGGCTTTTCGTTGAGCGGGCCGCTGTACCTCGCGCAGGAGGTCATCGCCGTCCTCGCGGCAATCGGGGTGGGGATGGCCCTCTACCGGCGGTATGTTATCCGTCCGAAGAAACTCATGCACGAGGGGATGCGCGACGCGACGATCGTCCTCTTCTTCATCCTCGGGATCGTCACGTCGCTCCTGCTCTACAACGCCGCGGACATCGCCGTCGGGACGGCCTCCCTCCCGGAGTGGAAACCGATCTCGTCCGCCCTCGCCGCCGTCCCGGGCGTGGTCCTCGGCGCGACGTGGTGGCGGGCCTTCTGGTGGACCCACGTCCTCCTGCTGTTCTCCTTCCTGGCGTACGTGCCTCACTCGAAACACATGCACATCATCTTCGCGATCGTGAACACGTTCTTCATGGACCTCACCCCCAAAGGGACGTTGAAGAAAGTCGATCTCGAGAAGACGCAGACGTTCGGGGTGGACCGCGTCGAGCAGCTGTCGTGGCGGCAGCTCCTCGATGGCTATGCGTGCACGGAGTGCGGACGGTGCACGGACGCATGCCCGGCGAACGCCACCGGCAAGCCGCTAGACCCGATGCGCATCATCACGAACATGCGGGACACGCTGGACGAGCAAGGGGCCGCGATCGTGCGCGGGGACGTCGCGGGACTCCCCGACATGTTCCAGACCGTCCACTCCAAGGACGG
This sequence comes from Methanobacteriota archaeon, assembly GCA_005878415.1. Lineage (GTDB taxonomy): Archaea > Thermoplasmatota > Thermoplasmata > RBG-16-68-12 > RBG-16-68-12 > RBG-16-68-12. The sequence continues at coordinate 4,829 of VBMM01000005.1, read as the reverse complement.
CATCTGGGCGTGTACGACCTGCTATGCGTGCGTCTACGAGTGTCCCGTGATGAACGAGCACGTGCCGAAGATCATCGAGATGCGGCGGCACATGGTCCTCACGCAGGGGGAGATGCCTCCGGAGACAATGGAGGCGATGCGGAAGATCGAGCAGAACTACAACCCGTGGGGGATCGGCTGGGATCAGCGGGCCAGGTGGGCGGACGGCCTGGGCGTCAAGACGCTCTCGGACGCCCTCGCGTCGAAGGATGCGATCGACGTCCTGTACTGGGTCGGCTGCGCCGCCTCGTTCGACGACCGCAATCAGAAGGTCGCGAAGGCCTTCGCGCGCATCCTGCAGAAAGCCGGCGTGCGATTCGCGATCCTGGGGCCGGAGGAGAAGTGCACCGGGGATCCGGCCCGGCGGCTCGGGAACGAGTACCTCGCGCAGGCGATGATCATGGGGAACGTCGAGACCCTGAACCGATACGGCGTCACGAGGATTGTCGCGACATGCCCGCACTGCTTCAACACGCTGAAGAACGAATACCCGGACTTCGGAGGGAAGTACGAGGTCGTCCACCACTCGCAGTTCCTCCGCGACCTCATCGATGCCGGCCGCCTCACGCCGACGAAGGATGTCCTGCAGTTCCTGACCTATCACGATCCGTGCTACCTCGGACGGTATAATGGCCTGTTCGAGGAGCCGCGGGAGGTCCTGTACCGGATCCCGGGGGTCCGGGTCGTCGAGATGAGCCGGGCGCGCGAGCACGGGTTCTGCTGCGGGGCCGGGGGCGCCCGGATGTGGATGGAGGAACGCATCGGCGAGAAGGTGAACCACCGCCGATTGAGCCACATCGAGGAGACGCAGGCGAACGCGGTCGCGACCGCGTGCCCGTACTGCCTGATCATGCTCGACGATGCGGCGAAGACGAAGGACCGCGAGGACATCCGGCGGTTCGACATCGCGGAGCTCCTGGAACGATCCCTCTAAGCCCCCGAGCGGCGGGATGCCGCGCGACGCGGACCTGAAAGGTTTTTCTATCGCCGCTGGCAATGGGGTGCCGGAGGGGACCTGACATGCTCTTTCCCGCATTCCCGGACGCCGCGGCACTCATCGGCCGCATCGCCCTCGGCGCGTTGTTCCTGACCCATGGGTGGCCCAAGCTCAAGGACATCCGAAAACCGATTGGGTTCGTCAAGGGGACCGGATGGCCCGGAGGTGCAGCGTTCGCGATCCTGTTCACTCTTCTCGAATTCTTCGGCGCGATCGCGCTGATCCTCGGGTTCCTGACGCAGACCGTGGCGGTCCTCTTTGTCCTCGAAATGATCGCGACGACCATCTTCCAGAAGACGAAGATGCAAGGGAAGTTCAAAGGGGGCTTCGAGCTCGACGTGGCGTACGCGCTCTTTGCCCTCGTCCTCGCCCTCCTCGGGCCCGGCGCGTGGTCGATCGATCGCCTGCTCGGGATCGCCTAGAGCGCATCGATCTTCTTCGCGAGGTCGAAATCCAGGTCCGTGAGGCCACCCTTGTCGTGGGTCGTGAGGGTGAGCCGGACCTTCGTCCAGGAATTGAAGATGTCCGGATGGTGGTCCATCGCCTCGGCGAGGTCCCCAACCTGGTTGATGAATGCGAGGGCCGCCCGGAAGGTCCGGAACTTCCATGTGCGCGTGATCGTCTTGCCCTCCCTCGACCACTCCGGGACCTGCTGGAGACGCGCGGCAATCTCCACCTCGGACAGGAGCGTGCGCCGAGCCATGGTCGGTCCGCGACAACAACGCCACCCGGCAAAAGGGCTTGGGTGCAACAGGTTAACCTTAAACAAGGTTAATTTCTTGCGGCGTCCCGAGGGCCCGCCACGGCCTCATCGAACGATCACGATCGGCGTCTGCGCGATGATGTCGAATCCCCACGCGATGTCGAGGCCGACGTGGAGCGCGTAGCTGTAATATGAATACGTCCCGCGGTAGCTCGAAGCGACGTCGGCGGGGATCGGGATCTCAAAGGTGAAGGGCACGCCGACGCGGATCTGGTCCATCGGCACGGCGACCTCCGTCCGGTACGTCTCCGTCGTCTCCTGCTGGCCGTCGGCCCGGGCCCACTCGCCGCCGATGAGCCGCGTGTACACCCGGCGGATGCGGGCGTTCCCCGTGCGGTTCAGTGTGATACGGCAACCGATGAGCTCGCGCGCGAAGAAGCGGTCGCCGTCCAGTTCGACGTAGACCTCCGGGCCTTCGCCGCCGGAACGGAACCGGACGGGCTGGGCGTACGTGCGCACGCTCGGGCGGTCGTAGAACACGAAAATCTCCGTGCTCCAGACCGTGTCGACCCAGAGCGGCACGTCGAGCCGTGCCGTGAGGATGTACTTCACGTTCGCGTGGCGCCCCGCGTACGACGGAAGGGCGTGGAGCGGGATCTGGAACCGGAACGGGAAGCGGTAGGTCCCCGCGGGAAGCGGACCTTCTCCGCGGAGCGGGAGGCGCCACTGCACGATCATCGCGGAGGAGCGGTACGTATGGGAATTCTTCCCCGATCCGCGGGTGATCTCCGTATCCTCCGTCCCCTTGAAGTCGACGTACAGGCCGCGGCTCGAGACCTCGCGGGTCGTCTCGATGACGACCGTCCCCTCGATGACCTCGCCCGTGTAGTAGGCGACCCTCGGGAGTTCCACGGCAATCTCGCGCGGCATGCCTCAACCCCGCGGAGCCGTGAGGCTCACCGCACCAGGAACCGCGTCCCGCAGTACTGGCACGTCGCGATTCCGAATCGGTCGACGTTCGTGGGCGGGCCGCCGCAGTTCGGGCAGCTCAGGGCGACGGGTCCTTGCTGGCCGGCCGGGACCATCGGCTGCTGGATCGGCGGCGGAGGCGGGATGCTCCGTCGTCCTTGGCCCGAAGCGATCGCGATGATGACGACCACCAGGACGAACAACAAGGGGATGCAGAAGAGGAACGGAAAGAACCCGGGGAAGAACGCTCCCGTCAGGGTCGAAAGGAAGATCGACATCACCGCGAGGGCGGCGATCACGACGAAGACGATGATCGCGATGAGCTGCGGGGTCGTGCTCCGGCGGGGCGCGGCCGGGTACCAGCTTTGCGGCGGGGGTGGGGGCGGCGACGGGGGCGCGTCCACGGCCCGGGATTGGCGGGGGGCTTAGATGAACGCTCCGGGGGCCTTCCTCACGCCCGCAGTTCCTTGATCGTCGCGGGCAGCAACTTGAGGACGTCCGCGACGAACCCGATGTGCGCGATCTCGAAGATCGGCGCGGTCGGGTCCGTGTTGATCGCGATGATGAGCCCCGCATCCTTCATTCCCGCCACGTGTTGCATCGCGCCGCTGATCCCGCATGCCACGTAGAGCTTCGGCCGGACCGTCTTGCCGCTCTGCCCGACCTGGCGAGTCTTCGGGAGCCAGTCCATGTCCGTGAGCGGTCGGGATGCGCCGACGACGCCGCCCACCGCCTTCGCGAACTCCTCAACGAGGGGCAGGTTCTCCTTCTTCTGGATCCCCCGGCCGGCCGACACGATGACGTCCGCCGCCGCAAGGTCGATGTCCTGGACCATCGGCCGCTCGATCCGCACGAACCGAGTCCGGGCTTTCGTCGCGTCGACCGCGACTGCCGTCGGGATGACCGTCCCGCCCGCCGCGGGACCCGCCGCCTTCACGGAGCCCGGTCGGATCGTCACGACGATCGTGCGGTCCGAGCCGATCTCGACCTCCGCCTGGACCTTCTCGTTCAGGAGGCGGCGCGTCACGACCAGTCGATCGCCGTCGAGACGCAGGCCCACCGCGTTCGTCACGAGCGGAAGATCGAGGGCGCCCGCGACCGCCGGCGCGAGATCGTATCCCTCCGCCGTGTGGGCGACGAGCAGGAGTCGGGGTTTCGTGGACTCGAGCAGGCCCCGTACCGCCTGCACGTATCCGTCGCCCGTGTACTCCGCAAGGGCCGGGTCCTCCGCCAGGAGGACCTCCACCCCGAGCTTGGCGAGGGCGTCGGCGAGGGCGCGAACGCCTCGGCCGAAGAGGGCGACCCGGGCGGCGCCGCCGGACTGCCCCGTGAGAGTTCGACCCGCGGCCACGAGTTCGGACGTCGAAGGCGCGAGCCGCCCTTCGAGATGCTCGGCGACGATCAGGATATCCCCCGACGTCGAATCACCTCCGGACGAATCCCTTGTCCCGCAGGAGCGCCGCGAGCCTCTTCGCCTGCTCTTCGATCGATCCCGTCACCATCTCCGCGTGGCCCTTCGCGACGGGCGGCGACAGGGCGCGGACCGCGAAGGTGTACGGCGACGTGAGAGGCGCGGGCGCGATCTCCCGGATCGGCTGGCGCGCGGCCTTCATGATCGCGGGCAGAGGCGCGTAGCGCGGCGTGTTCGCGCCGAATTGGATCGTCAGGAGGGCCGGGAGGGGGACGGCGTAGACGCGCTGCAGCCCGCCTTCGAGCTCCGTCGAGACCTCGAGCCCGCCGTCCTTCGCCTCGACGCGGGTGACGACGCTCGCATGGGGCATCCCGAGGAGCCCGGCGATCAGGCCGCCCGTCGCCGAGTTCCCCTGGTCGTCCGACTGGACGCCGGTCAGCACGAGGTCGTGCGGCAACGTCCGGATCGCGGCGGCGAGGATCCGCGCGACCATCCCGACGTCGTACCCGGCATCGTCCATCGGGACGCGGACCGCCTCGTCGGCCCCCTTCGCCAGCGCTTCGCGCAACATCTGCTCGGTCCGCTTCGGGCCGGCGGTGAGGGCGACCACCCGTCCGCCTTGCTTCTCCTTGAGACGCACCGCTTCCTCGAGGGCGTACTCGTCCGCGCCGTTGATCTTGTAGTTCAGCGCGTCCCGTCGAATGTCCTTC
>VBMM01000317.1 GCA_005878415.1 Methanobacteriota archaeon | reverse complement strand
CCTGTGCGACGGGTATTTCGGTCAGAGCACGGGAAAAACGGCAAACGGGCTCGTACGGTACTCGAAACGATATCTGATCGCGGGCGTCATTGATCACACGAAAGCGGGACGCGACGCCGGAGACGTCCTGGACGGGAATCCGAACGGAGTCCCGATCGTCGCGGGCCTGAGAGAGGCCGTCGAAACGTGCCGGCCTGAGACGTTGATCATCGGCGTCGCCACGTTTGGCGGCTATATCCCGAAGGAATTTCGGCCGATCATCCGAGAGGCGATCGAGAACCGATTGAACATCGTCGCAGGGTTACACGAATACCTGAACGATGATCCGGAATTCGCTAAACTCGCCGAGGCCAACGGAGTGCGGCTCGTCGATGTTCGCAAGCCACGGCCGATCCGCGAGTCGAAGCAATTCAGCGATCTGTCCCGCAAGCTGCCGTGCCTGCGCATCCCGGTCCTCGGGACCGACGGCGCGATCGGAAAGAGGACGACGGCCCTCCTGCTGACGGACGCACTGAACGCCGCGGGGATGCCCGCCGCATTCGTGGCGACAGGCCAGACCGGACTCCTTCAAGGATCGGCCTACGGGGTGCCGCTCGACTCGATAAAGGCCGATTTCATGGTCGGCGAGCTGGAATCGGAAATCGTCCGGGCGTACGGGGAGACGCGGGCGCGCGTCGTCGTCGTCGAGGGCCAGGGGAGTATCTCCCATCCCGCCTATGTGTGCGGGACGCGGGCGATCATCATGGCGTCCATGCCGTCCGCGATTCTGATGATGCACGCTCCCGCGAGGAAGACGCGGTCGTTCCGCCGGGACGTCGTCGCATGGCCGATGCCGACCGTCGACGAGGAAATCGACTGGCTTCAGTTCTACACACGCCCGATTGGCGGCGGCAAAGTCATCGGCATCGGAATCAACCATGAGAACATGACCCGGGATGAGGTGGAGCAGACCACGCGGGCGTATGAGACCAAATACGGGCTCCCTACCGCCGATCCGCTCTGGCACGGGTGCGGGAAGTTCGTGGACGCGATCAGGCGGATGTCATGAAGATCCCGCGATCCCATCCGCGATATGAGTCCCTCCTTCGAAGGGAGCGGCTCGTGAAAGCGTGGAAGGCGGGCATCGTCGTCCCGGAAGGGCTCATCGCCCATGGCCGTGGTGAGGCCTGGGACTACGGCACTCGCGAGTCGCGAGGTCGTCCGGCTCGCACGGATGATCCCCGCGCGGATCGAGGTGAACCTTTTCCACCGATCGGAGGCGCGCGTACGGCGCATCGTCCGGGAACTCGAACGAGCCGGGGCCCGGGAGGTTCTCGGCCTCCGGCCGAACGCCCGCATTCCGGGTATCGAGTCGAGACGGGCTCTCACGCACCGAGACGGGGTCTTCGGCGCCGACGTGGTCCTTGTCCCATTGGAGGACGGGGACCGCGCGGAGGCCCTCGTCCGAATGCAGAAGACGGTGATCAGCGTCGACTTGAATCCACTCTCGCGAACATCCCAGAGCGCGACGATCCCGATCGTCGACGAACTCACACGAGCTGTCCTGAACGCCTGCAAGTTCGTGGACGAACTGAAGCTGGACGAAACCGAGACTTTAAGGGTTCGTAGAACCTACAATCGGAACGGGAACCTCGGCGCCGTCTACTCCTTCCTCGGATGGCGGCTCGGCCTGCTCCGCCGGGGTCTCGGCCACGGAGGGAAACGATCGAGACGAAAAGGTCGACCATCCTCGCCCCGCTAGCCGCGCGTCTCCGGAAGGATCGCCGGCTCGTCGTCCTGATCGCGGGCGTCCTGATCCTCGGGTTCATCCTCGGGATCGTGACGGATTTCATCCGCTTGGGTCCATCCGAGGTCGCTCTCCCGGCGAATGCGCTTTCCATTGATTCCGAGTTCATCCGAATCCCAGACGGGGACTCCATGTGGGATTACTACTATCTGGTCGCTACGATCTCGAACGGAGTCACAGACCCATCCGTGCAACCGTACGAGGCCGTTGTGACGTTCCAAACAAACTCGGGCGAGACCATGGGGCACTACCCATCCGCCGGTGACCACAAGGCAACACCGTTCATCTTCACATTCCCCGACGTCGGTCGGACCTTCACACTTCCTGCAGGTTCGGTCGGTTACAGCGAGCCGTCCTCCGGAATGGCGAAGTGGACCGCGCGCGGTGAGTCGGACTGGGAGAGTCGGCCGATCTTCCGCGACCAGGCCAGCTTCGTTCTTGAAATTCGGATTGTCGACGGCATGAAGCCCAGCCTCTCAACCGTCGTGACGGTAGCTTGGTACTACCACTCCGCAATCCAAGTCTACCCGGTCGCCTCACGCACGGTCGAGACTTCGACGATGCTCATGCCCAGTGGCCGGCTTTCCACTTAATCGAACAGCCCATCGGCGGCACGAAGGTGGTTGGCGGCTCCGTCCGTGACCCGAGCGCATCGAGAACCTCTCGGATGACGTGCTTGTGGACCGATTTCGGATCTTTTGAGTCATCGAGCTTGCCGCGGTATCGAAGCGTTCGAGCGGCGTCGAAGACGAAGAAGTCGGGCGTGCAGACTGCGCCGTAGGCCTCGGCGGACTTTTGGCTCTCGTCCCGGAGATACGGAAAATTGTAACGCTTGCTCTTCGAGCGCTCGACCATGTGCGCGAAGTCGTCTTCCGGATAACTCGCCTCGTCGTTCGCGTTGATTGCGACGAATTGCACGCCCTTACCTGCGTAGTCTTTCTGGACCGAGATGGTACGGTCCTCCCAGGCCTGAACATACGGGCAGTGGTTGCACCAGAACGCGACGACCAGGATCGGCTTGTCCTTGAACGACGCGAGGGAATACGTCTTTCCGTCGACCGCCGGGAGCGAGAAGTCGGGCGCCGCGGACCCGAGGGGAAGGCCTTGATACTTAGTCAGTTCCATGGACACACCGACGCCAATCACACGCCGGTCCGTTAAAAGATTTCCGCGCCAACCCATCGCTGAGCATCCACATAGCGTCCGGATTCGAACAATCCTGCAATTCGGGACACAAAGTTT
>VBMM01000004.1 GCA_005878415.1 Methanobacteriota archaeon | reverse complement strand
CGTCCTCATCGCGGTGAACAAGGCGGACCTCGAGGCGGACGGCGAGTTCGGCCAAGAGGAGATCCAGAAGGTCGCGGAGGGCTGTGGGGCGGAGTTCCTCATGACGTCCGCGAAGACGGGTGCCGGCGTGGAACGGGCGTTCCAGCGCCTGGGGGCCCTCATCGCGTGGGGCCAGTTCGGAGGCTTCCTCGAAGAGAGCGAGTAGCCCGGCCGGACGGACCGGCCTGGTCGATGAGAACCAGTCCATAGGAATCCGTGGTATTTTGGTATCAGAAGGATTAAATGGCATTATGGCATTGCATCTCCCATGGAAGACATCGTCGCGGTCGACCGGGCCGGGCGGGTCGTGATCCCCAAGGCCATCCGCGAAGCGGCCGGAATCGACGAGCGCGCGAAGCTCCTCATCGCCCTCGCGGACGGCGGCCGGATCGTACTTCAGAAACTCGACGTCGACACCCTCGCTGCCCGCCTCGAGAAGGAGGTCGCGGGCCGCGACGTCGAGGCAATCGCGCGCAGGGTCCGGGAGGAAGTCCGTGCCCGCATCCGAAGGGCGTACCCGGATCTTCTTGCTTGACACGAACCTCTTCGTCGCGGCCGTGAAACACCCGCGCCGGGAAACCGCGACCCTCCGGTTCCTCCTTGCCCTCCTCCAGCGGGACGACACGCAGCTCGTGGGCAACGCGTTCTGGGTCGAGGAGATGCTTCGCTACGCCGAAGAGTTCCGGTCGGAGACCGCGGCTTGGCTCGTTGGAGCGCTGCTGAGCCGCGCGCGGGTCGTGCAGGTCGAGCGGAACTTCGTCACGGTCTGCGCGGAGCACGTGACGACCCCGGATCCCGCGGACCTCCTCCACGCCGCCACCTGCCTCCAGGAACGGGCCGTCCTTGTCTCTAACGACCGACATTTCGACCGAATCCGCGACGAGCGCGTGATCGAGGTCTGGAGCATCGCCAAGGCGATCCGGTCCTTGGAAGGCGAACGGTAGCCGAGTTCGTCATGACGTCCGCCAAGACGGGCGCCGTCGTGAGAGAGGCGTTCAGGCGGTTCGGGACGTTCGTCGAACAGATCCAACTCAAAGGCCTCCTCGAAGATGGCGAGTAGCCCGAGCGAACCGGCCTCCTGGCGAGTTGCGAGGCGCAGGCGAAACCTCCGGGCAGAGGACCGCACGACCCCGAAAGGCGAGTTCGTTCTCCTTCCTGATACTCTCGCCGCGGGCTTTATTGCGCTCCAACCTTCGTGAGCCGACACCTTATGGCGGCACCCGGCACCGGGCGCGTCCGCGGTCGGACGTGGGCGAGGATCACACAGGCCAAGAAGCCGCGCGCCAAGGCGGTCGCGTGGGCCTTGTTCCTCCTGATCGGATTGCCGCTCGGCCTCATCGCGGCGCTCAACCTCCTCGCCGGGACCGGGATCTTCGTCGACCCACTTCGGGAGTTCTGGCGGCCCTGGCCCTCGGACATAATGAAGTCGTTCATCGGTATCGCGGGGTTCGCCGCCACCCTAGCATACCTGGCTTATCGCCAGGGCAAAGAGAAGGGGTACAAGTCGGGGAACGTGGCCGCGACCGCCACCGCCCGCAACGTCGCTGAAGGCCGGATCCCAGATCCCGAGCCCGCCACCCCCCCAGGAGTCTCGATGCAGCCCCCGTATCCTCCTCCGCCGTGACTCGTCCCGGAAGGATCTCTGCGCCGGGACGAGCGACGCGGGCTCACGACGAGATTCGCCGGACGGTGATGCAAGACACCATTGAGAACGGCGATGCGGGCCCCTACGTCTTATGCGCCTTGGTCTGCGGCTGGCCTGGCGACCTCGTCGGGGACCTCGCGCCGAGGAGTCCGACTCCCACCAAGGCCCACGCGACGAGACAGGCCCATCCGTACGCGAGGAAGAGCAGGACCGCGGTGTTGAGCTGGAAGTGGACGTCGGCGAAGCCCTCCACGCCGGGGAGCATCGCGCCCGCGAGGACGGCGAAGCTCAGGCAGCCCGCGAGAGGCCCAGCGACCGACTCGACGATCCGGGCGCGGCCCGCGAGCGCGTCCTCGCGCTGCCGGATGATCTCTTTCAACAGCTCGCGTCGCGTCTTCGACCCGCTGATCGCCGTCGAGACGTCGACCAAGGTGCCGGCGACCTCGAACTCCGCGACCCCGCCCTCGGTCGGCACCATCTCGATCCGCTTCAGGAAGTCGTCGATCTCCGCGTCGCTCGGCGGCAGTGATTCGACGTCCGCCAGGTTCGCGTCGCGGTCCTCGGGCAGCATCATCGCCTCCGGGAGCCCGGCGAGGCGGAGGTCGAGGGACCGCACGATCTCGTCCAGGTGGCCCGCGCGGCTGCCCGCGAGGGACGCGAGGAACGCCGCCAGGACGATCGCGCCGAGCAAGGACACGGAGTAGACCTGCGACGAGACGGCGGCCGAGTACCACGGTCCGGACGAGCCCAGGGCCGTCCCGGCCGCCAGCGCCGCCACGAGGCCGAGCCCCGCCGCGAAGGCGCCGTGGAGCATCCACGATCGCACGATCACGTCACACCCTCTCGGTCCCCCTTGGTGCGGGTCCCTTTTAAAGCCAGAGACCCCGTTATCGGCCGCGACAATCTCGCGCCGGCCGGCTGCGGAGACCCCTCCGCCAAGCCCGGACGACGGGCGGACGCGTGACTCACTGGATTCGTCGGATGCCTCGGGCCCGGTCGAAGTCACTGTCGAAGGAGACGATGTCTCGGCTGGGAGGCCCGAAAATAGGAAGGATCACCGGCGATCGCGAACGCCTCTCTGGACGTCTCGCTTGGAGGCGACCGCGTCACCGCCATTCGAGAAGACCGCCACCACGTCATCGATCGTCCGCAGATGTCGCGGACGGACCACGATCTTGTCGCCCTCCAGAGACCACTCGAGGACGTCCCCTTCCCGGACGTCGGACGCCTTCCGAATCTCCCGCGGGACGACCGTCAGGTACCCCTTAGATACTTTTGTCCTGCTTGGCATGTTCAATTCACATATTGAACGCCATGTACTCAAAGATTGCCCGGTGCACCCCGTTTCGCGGTCCGATGCCGGCGTCGGTATTTTGACGGGGTTCGCACATCCTGGCCCGCGGTGGAGCGTCGCATGCGGTCCGAGGTCCTGAAGGCGAAGGTGTGCCTGGTCGGCGACCTCGCCGTCGGCAAGACGTCCCTGATCCGGCGGTTCGTCCTCGACGCCTTCGAGGACCGCTACCAGACGACCCTCGGCGCCAAGGTCACGAAGAAGGTCCTGCAGATCCCCGTGCCCGACCAGGACGTCGACGCACGAATGGACCTGACGATCTGGGACATCATGGGGCAGCCGGGGTTCCAGGAGCTCCTCCGCGAGGCGTACTTCTACGGCGCCCGCGGCGTCCTCGCCGTCGCCGACCTCACGCGCCGGAGCACGCTGATCGACCTCGCGGGCTGGATCGATGGGGTCGAGAAGGTCGTCGGGAGGGTGCCCGTGCTGATCGCGATCAACAAGGCGGACCTGGAAGAGCACGCGGACTACGGGGAGAAGGAGATCCGCAACGTGGCGGAGGCGTACGACGCCGACTTCACTCGGACGTCCGCGAAGTCCGGCGCCGGCGTGGAAGAGGCGTTCCAGCGTCTCGGGGCCGTCGTCGCGCAGCGCCAGCTCGAGGGCGTCGCAGGAGAGGAAGAGTAGCCGCCGCACATCAGCGGGCGCGACGCCGGCGAAGCCACAACGCGAGCCCGACGATCGCCGCGACGAGCGGGACCGCGAGCAGGAGGGGCAACGTCAATGCGCAGAGCGGGCCTAGCCCGCTGCCTTGCGGCGCGACGGTGATCGTCCACTCGTGCCACGTCGAATCCGACCCGTCGCTGACCGTCACGTTCAGACGGACGGCTCCGGGATTCGCCGCATGAAACGCGAACGACGCGACGTCGGTCGCGACGATGTCGCCACCGAGACGCCACGTGATCGTGAGCGGGTCCCCGTCCGGATCGGCCGCGGCCACGCGGAACGTCGATTCGGCGCCAAGAGGCACTGTGACGGCGTCCCCGAGGGGCGCAACGGACTGGAACACGGGGGCGCGGTTCGACACCACGATCGGGGTGGAGCGCTGGGTTGAGGCCCCGTCCGTGTCTTCGACCGTCAGGGTGACGATGTACGTGCCCTTCGCGGAGTACACATGGCTCACGACGGCGCCCGACGCGAACCCGCCATCGCCCAGATTCCAGTCGTACGAGACGATCGGCCCTTCGGGATCCGACGACGCGGACGCGTCGAACCGCACGACGTCCCCGGGCAGCAGGCGGGCCGGCGTCGCGGTGAACAGGGCCACGGGCGGCTGGTTCGTCGGCCCCACGACGAGCGTATGCGAGACGGCCCCCGGGATCCCGTCCGAATCCGTGACGACGAGGCTCACGAGATAGGAGCCTGCCGCGCCGTAGGCGTGGGTCACGATCATGCCGGAGGCCGTGGAGGTGTCGCCGAAGTCCCACTCGAACGACACGATCGTCCCGTCCGCGTCCGAGCACGACGACGCGTCGAACGACACGACCGCTCCGGCGTCCGGCGACGGCGGGGAGGCGACGAACGATGCAATCGGGGCCGCATAGATGCGGACCGCCCGGATCGCGGTCGCCGTGAGGTTGTCGATGTCCGTGAGGACGAGCGTCACGTTGTAGGTGCCGTGCGCAGCGAACGCGTGCCTCACGACCTTGCCGGCGTCCGTCGCGCCGTCCCCGAAGTCCCAGGCGTACGTGACGATGGAGCCGTCTGGGTCCCGCGAGGCTGAGGCGTTGAACGTCACTGTCCCGTTGACGAGCGGCCGAAGCGGCGAGACCGTGAGCGAGGCGATCGGCGGGCGCGAGGTGTCGTAGAACCGATAGAGCGTCGTGGGGGTCGTGAACCAGATCGCGCCGTCCGGGCCCGCCTCGACGGCCACGATGCCTTCGGAGACCGTGAGGACGTTCGCCTCGCCGACCACGGTGTCGTAGGCGGGCGGCTCCAGGTCGAGTCGGCGCAACGCGCCCGTGTTCCACTCGCCGAAGAACAGGTCGCCCTGCCATGCGGTGAAGTTCGGGCCGCCGTAAGCGATCGCGTTCGTTGGAGCGACGGTGCGCGCGTACCACGTCAGCGGGAGGATCGGATCCGGGCCGTCCTGGTTCGTGTTGTTGGGCGGCGGGGGCGGCGTCGTGCACTTTTCGTGCGTGCCCCATCCGAAGTTCCCTCCGGCGACGAGCAGGTTGACCTCGTCGTTGCACTCGGGCCCGTTCTCCGTGACGAACGCCCGGCCGGTGAAGGGATGGAACGCGAGGCCGAACATGTTCCGGTGGCCGTACGTGTACACGTAGGGGTTCGCGGAGTCGTTCCCGATGAACGGGTTGTCGGGCGGGACCGTGCCGTTGCGGTCCATCCGGAGGACCTTGCCGTTCAGGCTGAGCAGGTCCTGCGACTTCGCCGGGTCCCCGTTCTCCCCGACGACGGCGTAGAGCGTCTTGTCCGGGGCGAACCCGATCACGCCGCCGTTGTGGATCGTGCCCGCCCCGATGTGGTCCAGCAGGACCTCCATCGCATCCCCGACGTCGCCGTTCGCATGGATGCGCACGATCCGATTGTACACGGTCCCGTTCGCGACGTCGCTGAGGGTGTAGTACACGTACACCCACGGCTCGGTCGGGAAATCGGGATCGAGCGCGAGGCCGAGGAGGCCTTGCTCGCCGTTCGTCGCGACGTTCGCGAGGACGTAGAACGGGGTCGGCAGGAGAGAGCCGTTCTCGACGATTCGAATCTTGCCGCTGAATCGCTCGAGGAGGAACATCCGACCGTCCGGGGCGAACCGGAAGGCCGTCGGAAATTCCAGCCCGGTCAGGACGACCTGGAGGGTCCCGGAAGGCGCCGCGACCCGAGGGGCGTCGACCATCAGCACGGCGAGCACGAGCAAGCCTGCCAGCCAAACCGCCGAGTGAGCATGGATCGCGCGACGCGAGGACATCGATCTGAACCGGCGGGACCGATCCGCCGCCCGCTCCCCTGACTCCCTCGTATGCGCCTGACGTTACTTAAGTCCGCCCCAACCCGTCAGGGGGACCGCTCGAGGAAATCCTGTTATGGGTACGACGGCATCTACCCATGGCGACATGGCCACCTCGATCCGAGTGAGCCGCCAGCTGCACGCGAGGCTGGAGGACCTGAAGGAACGCATGAAGGCGAAGACGTTCGAGGAACTCTTCCGCCGACTCCTCGAGCGACCATGGCCCTCCCCCTGGGAACGGTTTGGCGCCCATCCCGACATGAAGCCGTTCGAGCACCGAGACTGGCGGCCGCATTCAGAAGCGGGTCGTGGGGAATGGGGAGCGTAGGAGCCGTTCGTCCGCCGTATGAAGGGACCCGCCACGACGGAATGCGTCGGCGAGGTGGACGGCATCGAAGACTGTCGCGATGTCGCCGGAGTCGAGTGCCTCGGCCGCCGTATAGAGGACATCTCGGCCCTCCAAGTCGAAGTGGGCTTCGGTCGCCCCTAACGACTCAACGTAGCCCAGCCGGAACCGCTTGGCCACGAACAGCAGCTCAAGGCCTACGGAGAACGGGACGAGGAGCCGAGGGCGCGTGTGTAGGTGCCGGAGAGCCCGCGCTCGGAGGGCATCGACGGGTTTGATGACTGCGAGGACCAGGTTCAGGTCCGCGGGGTCCGTCACCTACCCGCCTCGCGCTCCGCCTCGTGTTCTCCGGTTGTCGCAAGCGCCGGAGGGAGCCTGCCTCGGTCCGGGAGTGTATCTGGCACGGGACGGAGGAGTACTCCGTGCGGCGTCAGGATCTGGACGACCCGGTCGCGCAAGACCTTGCGGTAGGCCCGCCGAATCGTCAGTCGGCCGCGCTCATCCAAGCGCGTAACATCGCCCATGGATCCACGTAGGTGTGGGTAATCCTTAAATCTTGCCCACAGGACAGCGAATCGGGACGATCGCCGGTGTACTCGAGTTCGCCCCGGGCCAGCATCCCGACCGCGACGACGAAAAGGAGCCGGGAACTCTCTGGACGAGATCAAAAGGAAAGGGTGGGCGTGCGCGTTCGCACGCCCTGAGGTCGTTCAGTCTTCCTGCACGGTGAAGATGATGATCGCCGGCGCGCCGGAAACCGTCCGGATCACGCCGTCGCTCGGGTCCACCGTGTACGTCGCGCCGAGATCGGCGCGGATCTGCGAACCGTCCGCTACGTTGTTGTAGACGATCGTCACCGTGAAGGACACTTCCGCACCGGCCGCGACCGAGACGCCGGTCCAAGTGACCGTGCACCCGGACGCGATGCAGTCGTCGCCGATGGCGGGCTCGCCGCTCGCGACCGCCGATCCGCCGGAGCCGCCGTACGTCACCGTGCCGCTGCCCGCGCCGCCGGGCACGCTCACCATGAAGGAAAGGTCCAGCAACGCGTCCGCGCCGCCGAAGTTCTTCACGCTGAACGAGTAGACGGTGGTGCCGGAGACGACGCCGTCATTCGGCACGCCGGTCGGGGAGTTCGTGTACCCGAACGCCGTCAGCTTGAGACTCGGCCGCGCGTCGCGGAACGGCTC
>VBMM01000003.1 GCA_005878415.1 Methanobacteriota archaeon | reverse complement strand
GAACCCGGACGCGATGCCGCGCCGTTCCGCCGGGACGGAGCCCATGATCGAGCTGATGTTCGGCGACGCGAAGAATCCGAGACCGGCCCCGAAGAGGATGATGTAGACGACGAGGTGCGAGTACGGCGTCGAGGCGTCCGTCGTCGAGAAGAGGAACAGGGAGAGGCTGATGACCGCCAATCCCGTGGTCGTGAAGGGGACGTGACCGTACTTGTCCGAGAGGCGACCGCTCAGGGGGCCGCACGCGAGGGTCGCGACGTTCATCGGGAGGATGAGGATACCCGAGGCGAGCGGGCTCAGCCCAAGGACGAGCTGGAAGTACAGGCTGAGGAGGAGCAGGACCGCGCCGAACGCAATCGCATTCAGGAGTTGGGCGACGACGCCGCCCGTGAACTCGCGGATGCGGAGCAAACGGAGGTCCAGCAGCGGATGCGGAGTGTGGTGCTCGACGTACGCGAACACGGCGAGGCTCGTGAACGAGAACGCGAGGAGCGCGTCGACGGTCCGCGCCTCCCCGACGCCGTACGCGGCGAGCGTCAGGCCGAGCAAGAGGGCCATGATGAACCCAGTGAAGCTCACGAACCCGGCCCAGTCGATCGGCGCGCCACGGTCCAGCTTCGCGATCTCCCGGAGTCGGAAGTGCGCCCACGCCGTTCCGAAGATCCCGATCGGGACGTTGATGTAGAAGAGCGCCCGCCAGTCCAGGATCGACAGGATGACGCCGCTCACGGTGAGACCGGCCATGGAGCCCATCCGGAACGCGACCTGGTTGATGCCCAGAGACAAACCGAGCTCATGGGAAGGCGTCGCGTCCACGATCATCGCGGCGCTGTTCGTGAAGAGGATCGCGGAGCCAAGGCCCTGGAGCGCTCGGAACCCGATCACCTGCGCCGGATCCGTGGCGAGACTCGTCAGCAGCGAGCCGAGCGTGAAGACCGCGAAGCCGCTCGTGTACAGCTTCACGCGACCGACGATGTCGGAGATCCGGCCGACCAGCAGGAGGGCGACGGTGCTCCCGAGGACGTACGCTTGCGTGATCCAGATCGCCTGTTCGGCGTCGGCTCCCAGGCTGGCCGCGACACTCGGGAGGCCGACGATCACAATGCGCGAGTCGAGCCCCGCCATGAGGACCCCCACGGTCGTCACGGTGAGGACCGTCCACTTGTACTCGATTCGAACCGCCTCTGAAACGCGCCTGCTCGGGCGGCGATGGCCCGGCGCACTTTGAATTTTGGTCACCCGCCGGGGTGACAATGCCGACGGGGGGTCCGTCTCAGGCGACGCTGACGCTCTGGATGGGATGGTGCCGCGCAATCAGATCCCGCGAGACGCGCAGGTTGCGGCCCTCCTTCCCGATCGCCCGGCCCTTCTTCGTGCCCTCGACGGTCACGGTCGCGTGGGTAATGTCCCCGCGCTGCTCGAGCTGGACGGACTTGACGTCGTAGTTCCGGAAGACGTTCGCGACGAACTTGTCCGGCTGGTCGGAGTACTCGACCACGTGGATTTCCTTGTTGATGAGCCGCTTCAGTTTCGCGATATTCTCGCCCTTCTTCCCGATCGCTTTCCCGATGTCGCCTTCCTTGACGACGAAGATGAGCTTGTCGCCCGCGTCGACGCAGTCGACGACCGTCGAGCGGGTGAGGTCCTGGAAGAGGGCGACGTACTTGATCGTCTGCTCGTCGAAAACGATCTCGGCCATGCGAATCCTAGACGCTCAGGATGTTCGACTCCCCGGGGCTGACGACCGCGATCGCGGCGACGGAGAACGGCACCCCACACGCGGCCCCGAGGTCGACGTTCGTCCCGGGGAACCGGAAGGTCCGGACCTCGCCGAGCGCGTCCGCGGCGGCCTCCGGGCAGTTCGACGCGAGGACCACGAGCTTCGCGGCCTTCGCTTTCGCGGCGCGGCGGACCTCCCGCAAGCCGAACCGGACGTCGCCGGTGTCCGTCGCGACCCGGAGGGCGCGGGACACGTCGATCACGGGACGACCTCCTCGATCGGTTCTTCCGGCTCGACGGCCGGCGGAGGCGGCGTCGGCGGCACGGCGGGCTTCGCCTTCGGCACCGAGGCGGCCTTCGGCAGTCCGGCCGGCGGCTTGTAGATCAGGTTCACGGCGCCCGTGCCCAGCGTGACGGGTTGGCCCACGATGACGTTCTCCGCGACGCCGTCCAGGTAGTCGACCTCGCCGGTGATCGCCGCCCGGAGGAGATGGTGCGCGGTGATCTCGAAGGCCGCGCGCGCGAGGACGGAGGACTTGCGGCCGGAGATGCCGTGGCGGCCGATCGCCTTCACGTCGCCGTCGTTCGTCATCATGTCGGAGACGAGCATGATGTGTCGAATGTCAACCGTCAGGCCTTGCTCCTGCAGCGTGCTGTATGCCTCGTTCACGATCGCGTTCCGCGCGGCCTCGATCCCCAGGACCTCATAGATCTCCTGGATCGAGTTCGTCGTGGTCCTCGAGGCATCGACGTACGGGAGTTCGAGGATCTTCGAGAGGTTCGAGCCTTCCGTGTAGATCACGTACCCGTCCCCGCGCTTCTTGATGATCGCCCGCGAGACGCCGTCGATTCCTTTGATCTTCATCGTGCGGACCTGTTCGACGATGCGCTGGAGCTTCTTGAACGAGGGCTCGCCCGCCTCGACGACGAGGGCCTTCGTCTTCCGCTCCGCGTTGCCGACCTGGCGCTTCACCTCCTCGATCTCCCCGAACTTCTTCATCTTCTCTTCGAGTTCGGTCCACGTCACGCCGCGGGACTTCATGCGGTGCTCGTCGGGGTACGCGAGGACCCGCATGTTCACGAGGTCCGTCTCGATCGACGCGATGTCTTCCATCGAAGTCATCTCGATCTCCGTCGCGATCTTCCGCATCTTCTCGAGGTCGTTGTGGCCGGCCTTGACGTACAGCTCCATGATCGGGGTGGATGGCACGCGCCGCGCGTCGACGATCTCGATGAGCCGCGGCAGTCCGAGCGTGACGTTCATCTCCGCGACGCCGGCGTAGTGGAACGTCCGCATCGTGTTGTGCGTGATGACTCCATCTCCCGTTGTGAAGGTCTCAAGCCCGGGCACGGACAGGTCGTAGACGGGCTTCGCGGGAGCCGGGACGTTCTCGATTTCAACGATTTCGTCCCAGAACACGTCCTCATCGATAAGGGCGCGGAGTTGCCGCAACTCGGCGTCGACGCGAATCCCAAGTTCGTTAGCCCGTGCCGCGAACCGCTCGATATAACGCTCGAGCGTGGCGCGCCCGATTCGCTGGCGGTGCGTGAAATTGTTCACGTGCCGCGTTGGAACGTGGAGCTTTCGCGCGAGATGCCATAGGACCGGCCCGAACCCGCTGACCATGTCGACCGAGTCGTAGGAGTACCGTCTTCGCGGCACCGCGCAAAGCCGATCGAGCTGTCCCCGTTTCTCCTCCGATTCGAAGCCGATGGCGTCTCGGAATGCGGGAGCGTACCGTGCGGGGATCCAGAGGGCCGTTTGGCGACCCTGCGCACCTTTGGTCGAGACAATTCCGAACCGGGCGAGCAGGAGGGCCACGCCGTCGATGAGCTCCTTCGAATTCGAGCTCGCACGGATCGCGCCGCGGTCGACGGTGACGTTTCCATCCCCCTCGAAGTACGCCCGAAGGAGCGCAGCCACGCAGGCATCGGTCGCGCCGAACATGAAGTCCGGAATCCGCTTTTGCCCGGAATCCGCGCCGCACGCGGATCGGAGGAACTCCGCCAGGACGACGGATCGAATGTGCACGTCGTGGCCAGGCGCGAAGCCGCGGTCGTTGTCGTGCTCGGCGTATCCCACCCCGAGTCCATCCGCCACCGACCGAGTCCTGCGGAGGAACGACTCGTCCGTGTTCGAGATGTTCACGTAGTACCGGGCGGCCCAGCCTTCGGAAAGATATGCGCCGAGGAGCCAGCCCACGGACGCGTCGAGCGAGAGCGTCTCGGGGATTCTCGCGCAGCTGTGGTTTTGAAAGGGATAGACGTACCCATCGTCGATGCCGAACTCCGCTTTTCCGCGAAGTTGGCGGGAGAGGGCGGCGACACCGCCGGGCACGACGAAGTCGTGGCCAAACCCGTGCCGCCAGGAGCGACCCATCGCCCTCGCCTTCGCCACCTCGCTCGCGTACCAATAGCGGTCGCGAGGAAGGATGTCATCGAGCTCGAGTTCGCCCGCGGGGGAAGGCACGCCCCACCTCCGGACGACGGGGATGCGATCGCCTCGCTGCAGCTCGCGGCCGAGGACGGGGACCAACCGGCCTCCGCGTCGGCTGATGAACGAGTGGTTCGCGGTGGCGGTCACATCCCGGCCGGATCGGGTCCGGATGCGGAGGAGCTCATTCTTGTGACGGTGACGACTGGCGGACCGCACGGGCTTCCACAGCACCTTGCCGTCTTCGGAAAGGCTCGGTACTTCGATGGAGGCGTTACGCGGGAGATCGCACCATTCGGTCGGGCCTTCGCGGGCCACGGTCCACCGGTCCATCAGTCCATCCACGAATGGACCAATCGGGACCACCCGCACGCGCCCGGCCTCGCGTACGATGATCTTCTCGTCGTACGCGATGCTCATCTGCGTTCCGGGTTCGCCGATCGACTGCGCGGACACGATCCCCGCGGATTCGTTCGCATCGATTGCGTGTACGTCGAACTTCTCGCAGATCTTCGTGAGGACCTCGTTCAGCCGCTTCTTGGACAGCTTGAGGCCGTGGATCTTCTTCGCGATTTCACCCATGACGGATCGCGGGAGCCATCGCCCGATCTCCTTGAGTCCGTCGGCGATCTCCTGCTCCCCCGACGTCAGCGGCGGCGCCTTCACCGGGATCGTCAGGGGCGCCTCGGGCTCCGCCTCCGCCGCCTTCGCGGCGGCCTTCCGGCCGCGCGGGGCCGGCTTCGTCCGCTCCTTCTTCGGCGCGGGCTTCGGCTCCGGCAGGGCGGCTCCGAGCTTCTTGAGGACTTTCTCCGCCTCTTTCTTCGGGATGAACTTCGCGAGCCGGTCGATCTTCGAGGCGGCGAGCTTCTCGAGCGTGAAGCCCGCGTCCGCGAGGAGCTCGGCCGTCTTCTTCGAAATCCCCCGGTTGCGCAAGGCTTGGACCGTCGCGGCGCGTGCCATGATCATTCCTCCGACGGAGGCTCTTCCTCCTCGACCTCGACCTCTTCCTCCGTGATCTCGACGTACATGTCTTTCTCCGTGAGGCCGTACGAGGCCATCTCCTGCTCGCGCAGGCGCTCCTTCCAAGACGGTTCCTCGCCGAGGACCTCCTGGAGAATGTCATCGATGTCGACCGCGCGGCCCTGGACGCTCCGGCTCGGATCGATCCCGTCCTCGCCGAAGCGGAACTGGATAATCGTGTCCGCCGTGTTGCGGACCGTGCCATCCTCCTTGACCTTCAGGTCCTCGAGGGCGTTGATCAGCCGACGCTGCATGTACCCAGACCGAGACGTCCGGACGGCGGTGTCGACGAGCCCTTCGCGCCCGCCCATCGCGTGGAAGAAGTACTCCGTCGGATGGAGGCCGCTCTTGTACGACGACTTGACGAATCCCTTCGCCTCCGCGCCGAGGTCGCCTTTCTTGAAGTGCGGCAGGGTGCGGTTCCAGTACCCGCGGCTCAGGCGCTCGCCCCGGACCGCCTGCTGACCGATCGACCCGGCCATCTGCGACAGGTTCAGCATCGAGCCTCGCGCCCCGGAGCGGGCCATGATGACCGCGCTGTTCTCGATCCCGAGGTGCTTCCCCGCGATCTGGCCGGCCTGGTCCCGCGCGCGTCCGAGGATCTTCATCGCCTCGACCTCGAGCGTCTCCTCGAGGGAGCGCCCGGGCATCTGCTCGAGCTCCCCGCGCTTGTACGATTCCACGAGGCCCTCGACTTTCTCGATCGCGGCCTTGAGGACGTCCGAAATCTGTTTCTTCGCTTCCTCGGGGATATCTTCGTCGTCGATGCCCGTCGTGAAGCCTCGGATCATGATCGCCCCGATCGCCATCTTCGTCGCCTTGTCGATGAACACCCGCGCCGCGTCCGGCCCGTAGTCCCGGGCGAGTTTGTCGACGATCTTTCCCTTGAACGCCCCGACCGCGTTCTCGTCGATCGTCCCCGAGCTGATCACGCCCTCCTTGATGACGACGAGGGAGTCTTCCTCCTTCAGCTCCTTGAGCCCGATGTCGCCTTTCGGCGCGATTGACGACTTGAACGTCATGCTCAGATCCTTGGGCAGGATCGCGGAGAACAGGGCCTTGCCGGACCAGAACTCCTTCCCCCCTCGCTTGATGTCGGCGGGCGGAAGGTCGCGGATGTCGATCTTGGTCAGGATGTGGGTGACTTCCTCGCGCGTGAACTTACTCTCCTTGTGCGTCAGGAAGAAGGACCCGGTGATGTGGTCGTGGATCCCTCCGATGACCGGACCGCCGAACCGCGGGGAGAGGATGTGCTCCTGCACCCGCATGAGGACGCGCGCCTCGGCACGAGCTTCCTCGCTCTGCAGGACGTGCAGGTTCATCTCGTCTCCGTCGAAGTCCGCGTTGTACGGTGGGCAGACGGCGAGGTTGAAGCGGAACGTCTTGTGGGGCATCACCCGGACCTCGTGGGCCATCATCGACATCCGGTGGAGCGACGGTTGCCGATTGAACAGGACGATGTCGCCGTCGACGAGTTGCCGCTCGACCGTGTAGCCGAGCTCGACCGCTTCCGCAACGACCTCGGCGTTCTTCTCCGTCACCCGGATTCGACGTCCATCCGGACGGATCACGTAATTCACGCCGGGGACGTACTCCCCGAGCGGTCCGAGGGGCGTCGGGCCGCGCTTGACCCACAGCTTGACGATCTCCTGGTTGTACGTCTGCACGTGGACCGGGACGGTCAGTTCGCGGGCCGCCTCCACGGGCACACCGACCTCGTTGATCGACAGGATCGGATCGGGCGAGATGACCGTGCGGGCGCTGAAGTTCACCCGTTTCCCGGAGAGGTTCGAACGGAATCGGCCCTCCTTCCCCTTCAGTCGCTGGACGAGCGTCTTCAATGGCCGGCCGGAGCGATGGCGAGCGGGCGGGATCCCGGACGTCTGATTGTCGAAGTACGTGGTGATATGGTACTGGAGCAGCTCCCACAGGTCCTCGACGATGAGCTGCGGCGCGCCGGCGTCGCGGTTCTCGCGGAGCCGCTGGTTGATCCGGAGGACGTCGACGAGCTTGTGCGTCAGGTCGTCTTCGGACCGATCCCCACTCTCCAGGGTGATCGACGGGCGAACCGTCACGGGCGGCACGAGCAACGCCGTGAGGACCATCCACTCGGGCCGGGC